>QMUF01000046.1 GCA_003663525.1 Thermococci archaeon
ACTAAACACCTTATAATCCTCTTAGATAATTTTGACAACTCTCGGAATTATATAAGTCTTTTGATACGGTTTATTCGTTTATTTGGAAAAATTACAAATGTATAAGTAAAAACTGAGAAATTATACATTATCAACAATCTTCCCTAGCAATAAGGGTTTAACTCACTCACCACCATATTTCGTTATTTTTTGTCCCTATCACTATTCTCACCACTAACAGAAAGAGCAGGAATAGGATATTCAAGAATACTAACTTGACAGGGAGTTCTATCAAATACACTGAGGTTTATATCAAAGAGAGGATTTCGTCCATAAACAAATATCCTATATATGACGTTGACACAATGAGCCCTCCTGCCATAAGAGCAAGACTAACAGTATCCATCGCGCTCACTATTAGGGGGGGTACTACATTCATTTTTCCAAAGCCCAAGATGCAATTTCCGGTTTATTCATTTGAATAGTTAGCTCTACAGGAGTAGCAACTATCATTCCCAAAATCATGACGAATATTGAAAAGAAAACTGATTTTACAACATCTCAACTTCCCCTATAAATGCATAAGTAAATAATTGGCACATTAAAGTGGAGGGAATCTTTCAAAGGCACTGACTTGCGAGAAACTTCTATGATTCTCTTGGAGACCAATTAAAGTGGGATAAAGCGAATGACATTGCAGATGTCCTTGAGTATATAACATATACCGCATTCTCGCTGATTATCACATTGAGCAACCAAACCCCACCTCGGTAGGACAACCCTCAACTTCACCACTATTCAAAACACCTTTAAAAATGGAATATGCTCGTTCCAGAGTACGTAAAAAGTAAAACTCTAAAACTAACCAACGAAATTGACAAACTCTTTGAGACTATCAAAGACAACGCTTATGACTACAATGTTGCGAGGATTCTCCTGAATCTCAACAAGAAACTTAAATGAAACACCAGCGCCTAAACAACAAGATTGTTTTATACACAAACTTGCAAAAAATATGTGACGTCACAATATAATACAGGAAAGTCAAGCATGAGCAAAATAACAGACCCCTAGCAAAATTCCATATCAAGATAACTCGAGCAAGTTGTGGTTATTCAAGATTGGAAAGCTCAAGGATCTCTGGTAATGCCATATGCATATATATATCATAGACATGTATATAGTGTTTGGTGCAAAACAATGGACAAAGTGTCCAAAGTGGCCACTAAAAATAGCGGCTCTCATTCAAGAGTTTTGAGCAAAAAGAGGCGAAAGACACACATTCATATTAGCATTGATGAAGAGATGTCCGCAGTTATAGACGAGCTCGCGCTTAATAAGTCAAAATTCACTAATAGAGTACTTAGAGCACTTCTTCTTGGAGAAGGAGGCGATAGCATGTTCATAAAATTCTGGTGGTCCCGCGGCCCGGATTTGAACCGGGGACCTGCGGATCTACAGTCCGCCGCCACTCCCAGGCTAGGCTACCGCGGGACCCTACAGCCCAGCCCTCAATCACTACTCATCTTGATGTAGTTTATAAATCTTTCTGTGATGCTCACAACCGAGTATAAATTTATAAACAATTTCTTTTGAAAACCTTCTGAGGCCTATGATAACCGAAATCCTGAGCTCTGCACTGCTTATGATAATCATGATTGACCCAAGTGATAAAATACTCTTGGTTAGCCTACTTAGGGAAGATTTTCACATAGAAGATATAAAACAGCTCATAGTGAGGGCTAACCTCATCGGATTCTTCCTCCTAATTCTATTCGCTCTTGCAGGGAAGATAATACTGCAGGATATATTCCACATTGACTTGAATGCCCTTAGAGTTGCCGGAGGTTTTGTGCTCTTCAAGATAGGTCTTGAAGCATTGGAGGGCGGTGGGATGGTAACCCTAAAGAAGGAGAAGAATATCCTTGCTTTGGCCGCAGTTCCAGTGGCTACACCACTAATAGCCGGCCCTGCAGCAATTACAACTGCGATAACACTAACCGCAGAATATGGCATAGAAGTTTCTGCTCTGGCTATTATAATAGCCATATTGTCCACGGCCCTCATAATGATAATAACCCTTTATGCAGTTGAGAATATAAGCAAAACGACACTTGGTGTATTTATCAGGATAATTGGTCTCTTTACCATGGCCATAGGAGCTCAAATGATGGTAGAAGGTGTGGGAGGAATTTTCCTCAAACTTATGAAATCAACAACTTTTTAACTTCCTTTTTATTCCCATTTATAGGTGGGAGAAGTGGTTAGAATTCAGAGAGTTAAAGGGACCAGAGATTTGCTCCCTGAAGACATGATAAAGAGGAGATACGTATTTGAGAGAATAAGGGAAGTTTTTGAGGCCTATGGCTTCAAGGAAATACTCACACCAACATTTGAATACACAAAACTCTTTGAACTGAGAAGTGGAGAAGAAGTAGTTGAACAACTCTATGCTTTTGAGGATAAAGGTGGCAGGAACCTATCTCTAAGGCCTGATTTAACCTCAAGTGTTGCAAGACTTTTTGTAAATGGATTTCAAACAGCCCCCAAACCAATAAAATGGTACTACATAACCAATATGTTCCGATATGAAGAACCTCAAAGTGGCCGCCTTAGAGAATTCTGGCAGGCTGGCGTAGAGTTAATAGGTTCTTCAAATATAGAAGCTGATGCGGAAGTCATTGCACTTCTCATTGAAAGCTACCTAAGTACCGGGCTAAAAGAATTCACCGTGAATGTGGGAAACAGAATTCTGCTGGACGAGTTTGCCAAAATGCTTGGAGTGAAAGACGACATTGGCCTTATGAGGTTAATTGATAAAAAAGACAAAATGAAGAGAGAGGAGTTCGTAAAGGCTCTTCAAGAGTTCGGATTAAATGAAGAAGATATAAACAAAGTATTCACTCTTATAGAACTGAAAGGCAAGCCCGACGATGTTTTACCCAAGGCTCGAGAACTTTTCACGAGCAAGATTGCAAAGGAAGAATTGAAAAAGATTGAGGAGCTTTTTGAGCTGTTGAAGGCCTATGGCATTGAAGATTACGCTCTAATAGACTTTGGAATAGCAAGAGGATTTGATTACTATACAAGCATAGTTTTTGAGGCAATTGCAGATAACGATCTTGGAATAGGCTCAATCGGTGGTGGAGGAAGGTACGACAACTTAATTGAAGTCTTTGGAGGAAAGCCAACTCCAGCTACTGGCTTTGCAATCGGAATAGAGAGATTAATCCCCATCTTAGAAAGCAAAAGGTTACTGCCAGAATTTAAAATCGGTAGCGATGTGTTTGTTGCCTACATAGGAAAGGAACTTGGAATAAAGAAGAAGGCGATAGAGGTAACCCAGATGCTGAGAAAGGCAAAGATCAGGGCAGAGTACGATATCCAGGGAAGAAAATTAAGCAAGGCACTTAACTACGCCAACAGTATAGGGGCAAAGGTTGTGATAATCCTTGGAAAGAAGGATTTCGCCGAAGGAAAAGTTACAATAAGAGACATGGAAAGCGGAGAACAGGTAGCAGTTCCCATAAAGAAAGCTGTGGAAGAAGTGAAAAAGATGCTGTGATGAACAAACCTGTCGCTGAAAGATGATGAGAGGATCGACTAGCTGATCCTTTTCCTTACTTCAAATTTGTTCTTCTTTCTCTCAAGGCACCACTTTTCTATTGGCCTAACGAATGGACATCCTGGCTTTCACTGGTTGAAAAGCCTCTTCAACATTTTGACCCACCAATAGGAATATTCCTAGAAAGTTTAAAAGAGATTTTATGAAAGAAAATTCAAAAGCTGTTTTCAAGCAGTTCCCTCATGAGCTCAATCTCTTCTCTCAGCTCTTTAAGAACTTCTTTTCCTGTTTGAGTTATCTCGTAATACTTCCTTGTCCTTCCCCCGACTTCCATCCATTCCCCCCGTATAAGCTTATACTTCTCTAGGGTCCTGAGGATTCCGTAGAGAGTGCTCTCACTTGGCACAAATTCTCCATTGCTAATTTCTTCAAGGGTTTTCCTCAATGCATACCCATGGGTCTTCTCTT
Source organism: Thermococci archaeon (assembly GCA_003663525.1). GTDB lineage: Archaea > Methanobacteriota_B > Thermococci > Thermococcales > Thermococcaceae > Thermococcus_A. The sequence continues at coordinate 4,013 of QMUF01000046.1, forward strand.
TTTTTAAGAAAGAAAGCACCAAATAAGCATATACCCCTGTCCTGATTTCTTTTCTGAATTTTTCCAAGGCCTTCTTTTTGGGGTCACCAAACAATCCTATCTTCCTCCCTCTCCTCCTTCACTTTTGGCAGTCCATAGCGGAGTAGGAAAAGTGAAACGGCCAATAAGAGCACATATGTTATGGCCAAAACTATTGCAGAGGCTCTGAATTGATAGTAGGCAGCGAATGTATCAATTATACCGTGAACGATGCTTAAACTCAATAAGGCTTTTTTTCCAAAGCCGTTCTTGTATGAATAAGCTAAAACCACAGTTGTTCCAGCATGGAAGAGTGTTGCTAAGTAGCGCTCAAGCATAGAAACAAGGGCGGTTGTGAGCTTCGGAGTAATTCCTCCCAATGTAGAGAGCTGGATTGCCTGTAAAGCGGGAACTAATATGGCCTCACCAAGCCCGAAGCCAATGCCAATAAAAAGAGCTTCGTTGAGGTATTTGCCCTTTGAAAGCCCATATTTCAAACTTTCTTGGAAAAATCCCGCCACAAAGCCAAGCCATATTGCAGTAAGGATCACAAAGGCTGTTCCTTTTGCAATTATATCGGAGTTTGACTTTATACCTACTGCTAAAAATGGTGCATTCTGTATCAGAGGTTGAATACCAAGTGTTATTGCAACGAGTATAATGCCCAAAACAATCTCTGCAACGCCTATTTTTCTAAATCCCAGTATGTAGAATGTCAACAAAGCCAAAAAGCCTCCTAAAACGGGGAAGAATAGTGCAACACCTAATGGAATGCCAGCTTCCTTTGAATTTACTGCATCGATCCATATGCCAGAAAGCTTGTATTCACCACTAACCTCCCTAAACACGAGCCTTAAAGTCACGTCTGCTTTTTCAAATTCGAAGCTGTAGTAACCAAGGATGAAACCAGAAGATCTTCCCTCTTTAACGAAAGCGTAATCTTTAAGTTGACCGTATTTTGAAATTAGATCTTCCCTAAATGCGTTAAACTGTTTTTCATCAAAGGCCTTCTTCATGTCGTCATCAAGATAAGGTTGCAAGATGGAGTAGTCTCCAGTCTTAAATGCATTGAAGGTTGCCTCAGCAACACCATCGTAGGGCCTTTCAGCAAGCACAAAAGAGCTAATAAAGACCAGTAGTAACAATATCATGATCTTCTTCATGCCTATCACCATACCTCGAAGTTCGAGGTATTATTAGGGGCCAAATCTTTAAAAGAATTTCGCTTTGAAGATGAATGGTGAGCCTATGTACGAACTTCATGAGCGAGAAGTTTTGGAAAAGCTGAGAGAACTAAATGCCAAGAAGGTTTTAATTCAAACTCCTGAAGGTCTTAAGAGAGAAGCACAATTTCTCGCTGAATTTCTGGAGAAGAACCGTATAGAGAGTTTAATAAGCGGAGATATTAATTACGGTGCTTGCGACCCAGCAGACAAGGAAGCAAAAATGCTCGGATGTGATGCTTTAATTCATCTCGGTCATTCCTATATGGTGCTTAATCTTGAGGTTCCAACCATTTTCATTCCTGCTTTTGCAAGAGTAGATGTGATCAAAGCATTATCTAAAAACCTGGAGGAAATAAAAAAGCTCGGAAAAAAGATAGCTTTGGTAACCACCGCCCAGCACATAAAGAACTTAAACAAAGCAAAAGAATTTCTTGAAAAAGAAGGTTTTAAAGTACACATTGGCAAAGGCGATGGAAGAGTTTCCTTTTCCGGGCAGATTTTGGGGTGCAACTTCTCTGCGGCAAAAGTGGAAGCTGATGGTGTTCTTTTCATTGGAGCTGGATACTTTCATCCTGTTGGCGTTGCCCTAGCCACAAAAAAACCAACCCTTGCAATAAACCCATATAGCGGCGACGCAATATGGATGGAGAGAGAAGTTAAGAAAATTATAAGGAAGAGATGGGCCCAAATAGCCAAAGCCTACGATGCAGAGAAGTTTGGAATTATAACAAGCACCAAAAAGGGCCAGTTAAGACTTGGAGAGGCCAAAAAAATTGTAAAACTCCTAAGAGAGCACGGGAAAGAGGCCCAGTTGATAGTGATGAACCACATAAACTACCAAGCCCTAGAGGGCTTTGACTTCGATGCCTACGTGGTGGTTGCCTGCCCAAGAGTACCGATAGATGACGTTGAGAATTGGAGAAAACCCGTGCTGACTCCGAGGGAGCTTGAAATTCTACTTGGACTGAGAGAAGATTACGAATTTGATGAAATCTTAGGTGCCAGAAGAGGGGAAGACGAACCCTTGGGAATAAGCCTCAAGCTCCCAAAGTCTTTATAAGCCTTCTCTCCAATTTTCTATCATGAACTTTGTAGATGGTGGAATTTACCTCCTCCTTGTAGTTGTTTACTATATCTTTCTAAAGACAGCCCTAGAGGTCTTCACGTATAAAGAACTGAAAAGCTATGCTACTCTGGCAATATCCATTGCAGAAGTTGTAGTTTCTCTTGGAATAAACCTCTTTCTTGGAGTTTTGATGCTTTTCACAGTCTTAAAACTGGTGAAGCTGAATTTAAAGGAGGCCCTTGTTGTGACTTTCACAGCAGAGTTTGGATTTCTCCTTGGAATGGTTGTAATAATGTTTATACTAACCACGGCAGGGACAATGTTTGGTATAAAGGGACTTGAGTTCAACATGACATGGGAGGAAATATTCCGGCTTGCAATGAGTCCTTAGGTGGTATCATGAAAAAGAAACATCTTGCAATTGTGCTTTCAAATCTCAAAGGATTTGAAAAACCTAAGCTCGAACTTGAGCAATATAAAACTCCCGGAGACGTTGCCGCAGAGCTATTGTGGTTAGCCTACTCTATGAGAGACATTGAAGGTAAAATCATAGCAGATCTTGGGGCAGGCACAGGGGTTTTAAGTATAGGGGCTAGTCTAATGGGCGCTAAAAAAGTGTATGCTGTTGAGAAGGACGAGGCAGCCCTCGAAATAGCGAGAGAAAACACCAGAACTCTAGGAATTGACAACATCAAATTCATACACTGCAACGTTTCAGATTTTAGAACTAAAGTAGATGCCGTGATAATGAACCCTCCCTTCGGGAGCCAGAACCCCAAGGCAGACAGACCTTTTCTCTTAAAGGCGTTCGAGATAAGTGATGTTATTTATTCAATACACCTCACTAAAGAAGAAGTTAGAAAGTTTATAGAGGCCTTTACACGAGATAACAGTTTTAAAATCACTCATCGCTTAACTGCAACTTTTGAAATCCCTGCCCAGTTTTTCTTCCATAAAAAAAGGCTGGAACAGATTTTAGTTGACATTTACAGATTTGAAAGGAGTGAACTGTCCCCTTATGGGTGAGGCTTTGTGAGAGTTCATCATTGCTTCACTCTCACAGGCCGGTTCACACGGCCACTATCCCCCTATCCTTACGGAAGGGGTCTTGCAAACAACAGAAAGATAAACATGAGTGAGACGTTAATCTCCTAAAGAACTCCTACAATGAGGGCCTCCTTGAAGGAATAATACGGGCTTGGCCCCACAAACATAAAACGATAGGTTTCTTCTACATATTGATGGAAAAAGAAAAGAGCTAGCCTTTCTCCACCTTCACTTTCAGTTCTTCTGCAAACCAATTAACCCTCTGCGGGAACGGGATTTCTATACCCTCCCTATCGAGAGCTTCCTTTATCTTCTGGACTATCTGGGTTCTCACGTTAAACCACTTTTCACTTGGTGCCCATGCCCTGACAGCTATGTTAACACTGTTATCTCCCAAATTGTTCACAAAGACCGCTGGTTCAGGTTCCACTAAAACATAGGGCATTTCATCAAGGACACCCTTTATCACGTCTATCACCCTCTGAGCATCCTCTTTGTATGCAATGCCAATAACCACATCAACCCTCCTTGCTGGATATTTTTGCAGGTTCTTTATATCGCTGTTGAAGAGCTTCTCATTTGGAATCCTTACGAGGAGACCATCCCATGTCCTTATACGCGTTGAGAGGATTTTAATGTCATGAACAATCCCGGAATACCCAGCAACCTCCACCGGGTCCCCTATCTTTAAGGGTTTGTCAAAGTACATGAATATACCAGAGATGAAGTTTGAGACAACAGTCTGTGAAGCAAACCCCAAGACAATACCTGTTATTCCAGCCGCTGCTAAAAGGGTGGTCAACCTCCCGGTAAATCCAGCAATGTTAAGGGCTATAAAAAATGCCAATGTGACAAGAAGGTAGTAAAAAATCTTTGCCTTAAGCTGAATCTCTGGAATCCTTTCTTGCGGAGTACGCATTATCCAATAGTCTTTTGACTTCTTAGCGAGGAGATAAGAGAAGTAAAATACCAAAAAGGCTGTTAAAAGGTTACTTAAGCTTGTTCCGGCAATTTCATAAGAGAGAACCCCCAAAGCCTCAAAGGCATAAACAATGGACACAATAAGAATCAAATTATGGAGCGTTGAAGCCGTATCCTCATTCACTATCCAGACATACTTGGTGGTTCGGGAAAGATTGATGAGGTACCTCTTAACGCCTTTCGCCAGCAGAAAACCTATCAAAACAATAAGAAAGGCCTTTATCACTAGACCTATTGTCAAGGTAAGAAAGAGCTTCTCGCCGAGTACACCCTGTTCAAAGATAGATGCGCTGAGATTCATACTTCACCACCTCATCAGAAAGTTCGGAAGCGAAAGCTGGTTGCCCACAATATTCAACCCTTCTTTGGGCGGTTTTCCCGTGTTGTTAACCTCTGGTATGTGATTTTTGAGGATAATGACAAGCAGCGGGTAATAAGCCTTTTTCTCCGTATAATACATTGGGGTATTCTTTATTGGAAGCACGACTTTTTCAAGGGATTTCCACTCGTTTGAAGGATTTGAGAGAAGGAGTTTAGCGACTCCAATGGTTTCAGGTTCCTCAAGATAAAATGGACTCACGTGATAGCGGCAGATTACTCCCGCCTCTATAGTCCCGTAGAGAGCGTACTTTTCCCTTCCAAGTATAAAACGATCTATTTCCATCCCCCCAATCTCAGCTGCCACTTCAATTGGTGCTTCAGCAAATCCCGTGAGCGAATCCCTGGGGGGAACAGCAATAGGTTCCTCAAACTTTATCATTAGTAAATTCACCCCGTAACCAATGGCCGGGGCAGGACGAATTTTAAGAGGCTCGTCATTGGCCTTAATGAGCCTTTCCACATCGTCTCTTCTGTATCTAACGATGCCTCCTTTCTCCTCAAGGAGGTGGATTTTTTTACCCCCAACCTTTATGAACTGGGTCTTCAGCTCGTGCTCACCAAACATGTAGAAAAATAGGAAAGGAAAGATATAAGCTTTGCTCAAATCTTTTCGAAAGATATATCATCAATCTTTACATGGGTGAAAATATTAGCACCGCCCTATTCTATGAATATACCCTTAGCTTCAATAGGTACGGGTAGATTTGCAGTCAGTATTGCCTCACCTTGTCCCTGCATATTACCAAAGGTGTACGTCCATTTGACATTGGAGACTTTAAAGCTCTTTCCCCCAAGATTCATTATCCCATCAGGATCAATCTCATAGTTGTACTGATAACCCATGAAACCCCACGAATCCTTTTTAGCCTTGTAGAGATCCTCACCCTGTATCGCCTCCCATATCCCAAATGTGTAGAAGCCATACCAACTTGTATAGATGTTTCCTATGTCAGGGACATTGCTTATAATCCCGATATCACCCTCCTGATAGGGCATCGTGCTCATGTCGCCAACTGCGGCGGGATTGTAATAGAGAAGCCTCTGATTCCCGTAGGTTATAGAGATCCCCACAGCATCAGCACTTCCACCATAGATTGATGTGTAGACTGCCATGAAGTCTAAGGATGGAAAGAGGAAGAAGGTATCAGTATTCTCCGTCCTCTCCTTTACCCAGAGATGGTATTCAAATGTCGCATTCATATCCTCTCCTTTAATGGGAGTTATCTTACCGTAGTATTCATAAACCTCAAACTCCCCGAGATCCACCTGCTCCTGCTTTCCAGTTTCCATGTTTACCTTTTTCCCGTAAACATGGATTTTTGTGCTTCCTCTCTTTTTCTCCACTTCATATTCATATATAGGGCCACCCTCCTCCGTCCTTACGCGAAGGTGGTACTTTATGTAGGTAATGAGGTATTTATCGCCATCTATTTCCACGGGATGATAGGCATCCCAAGGCTCTTCCCATATCGAATAGGCGGAAGTTGAAGTTTCGGTATATGTTTCCGTTTCTGTTTCACTTTCACTTTCTGTATAGGAAGAAGTCTGGCTCTCGGTATAGCTCTCTATAACACTGCTGGCTTTCTCCTTAAGAGTCTCCGTAACTTTTTCGCCTCCACCGATACATCCACTTACACTTACAAAAACCAAAAATGCTAAAAAAAATTGCAAACACAAATTTAGATTTTTTCATATTTCCCCCAACTCCTTTTCATATTATGTAAACTACAAGTTTGAGATATTTAAGCATTAGCCTAATCCCTCCACTAGGCCCGCAAAGAAAGGAAAGCGGGCATGCAAGAGATTATAATAAGAACTTAGTAGAGTATACATAAATAGTTTTCTAA
>QMUF01000047.1 GCA_003663525.1 Thermococci archaeon
AGGGCTCTTTCTATTTCGTCAACGACGTGTTCTGTTCCTCCTAGGAGGAACAGAACACGTCGTTGACGAAATAGAAAGAGCCCTCGAAGACGCAATAAAAGTTGCTAAAGACATCGTTGAAGATGGGAAGATTGTTGCTGGTGGTGGTGCAAGCGAAATCGAACTTGCCATCAAACTTGAGGAATATGCCAAGAAAGTTGGTGGGAAAGAGCAACTTGCCATCGAGTCATTTGCTGACGCATTGAAGGTAATACCAAAGACACTTGCAGAGAATGCCGGACTTGATCCAGTTGATGTCCTAGTGAAGGTCACTGCAGCCCACAAAGAGAAAGGTCCAACAGTCGGCGTTGACGTCTTCGCTGGTGAACCAGCTGATATGATGGAAAGAGGAGTCATTGAGCCATTGAGAGTCAAGAAGCAGGCTATCAAGAGTGCAAGTGAAGCTGCAGTGATGATTCTTAGAATCGATGATGTCATTGCGGCAAGCAAACTTGAGAAGGAGAAAGAAGGCGGTAAGGGAATGGGAGAAGAGGAGACTGAATTCTGAAGCTCTTTCTTTATTTCTTAAGTTTTTGAATTTCATCTTCGAGCTTTCTGAGCTTTTCTTTGGCTCTCCTTAGTTGAAGATTTGCCATTGAAACTATTTTCGCAAGATAGCGCTCATTCACCCACAGTTTGCCATCTCTGCCTAAAGGAACATCCATTCTTTCGGTTGAACGAATCTCCACTACAAGCTTTTTGTGGCTTATACTCTTGATATTTGAGTGCTTAAACCCACAGGCTATTGCGAGATTTAAGAGTTTAATAGCATCCTCCAAAGTCTTTGCTGAAACGTGGAGAATTGGGCTGTGGACTATAAACCACAACATTCCCTCATCATGTTTATTTATGGCATCGAGCACTTCTTCGATTTTTACTTCACTATGCCACTTGCCAAGCCATATTGCATTGAGTTTGTCCCCCAAATCAGGCATTTGCATGATACTTATCCTTCCTGAGCATGAGGATGTTGTGAAATAGTTTTCTAGAGAGTTTATTTTATTTAACAGGGATAGTATGTCACTGTCCACTAATCCCTTTTCTAGGGCCTCATTTAGACTTTCTAAGGCTTTCTTTTTTTGAAGATCAAAATTTTTCTCATATAGAAACATGGGAGAAATTAAAGAGGGCGATTTTTAAAGTTTATGTGGAAAGGTACTGCCTGACCCTTCTTTCAAATTCGGCAAAGTTCGGCACACCTATGAATTCACGCGGCTATTTATCAAAATCGTTGGGGTCCCCATGATGGTGTGCTCCATTGCTTTTCTCTGCCCCTCTGGGGTTGCAATGCTTACTTCCTTCGATATTACACCATCGTATTTTCTTGCTATTTCCTGAGTCATTGCCCACGCTATTGGACAGTATGGACAACTGGGGGAAGTTATGACCTCTATGATGACTTTTGGTTTCTTTGTTTAACCTCTATCGTTTCGGCTTTTTTCATAAGTTCTAACATTTTTTCTCCTAATCGCCTCCAGTTCCTCCATTCTCTCACTCCAAGAAAACTTCAAGTGAAAGGATTTAAAAATGAATTTGTGAAAAATTTTCAAGAAAGATTTATTTTCAACCAAAACCAAACTTGAATCATGAGAATCAATACCTTAAAGTACTCTGGAATAGCAGGAGGTGTAATTTATTGGCTTTTTACGTTCTGGGCAATCTCAAGAAATAAGTGGTTCTCGTTTTTTGAACACGCACTTAGTGATCTTGGGACAGCGGAAGCGAATGCACCTTGGATTTACAATTATGGGTTGATGGTTTCTTCAATATTTGTAATGCTTTTCGCGGTGTACTTGGTTCTTACCTCTCAAACAAAACTTCAGACCGCTGGAGGGGCGTATATAAGTGTGGCTGCAGTATTTCTTGCACTTATTGGAATTTATCCCGGGGGAACTAGATCTCATGTCTTTGTTTCCACATACTTTTTTGTCCAGTTCTTTCTTGGAATGCTCCTCTATGGTTTGGGAAGTGAGAAGAGGCTTAGAAACATTTCACTACTCATTTTTATTCTTGCAGTTGCTGGAAGTCTCATTAACTGGCCTTCTGTGACCTTAATAGAAACTTACGAAATAGTGCTGATAATGGTTTTTGCACTACTGATAGCTTTGCGATAAACTTATCCAAAGGTTTCTATGCATATTTTACAGACTCTCGGGTCTGTCTCTGGATCTACCTTAGAGTGGAAGGAGCAAACATGGCCCTTTCCAAGCATCTCAATAACGATCTTGACGAGTTTCCGTGAATATAATATTCATCGGGCCTCTCTTTTACTATTGTCTCCGCAAGCCCTTCCCAAAGGCCATCCGCTTAAGACGCTCTACCTTGAAAACAAGGAGATAATGAAGGATGCAGAGATGCTCAACCTCTATGCGAGGACGTTAGCTAATACAAAGGACGAGCGCATGAAGCAAGAAATCGCTGGGGTACTTGAGGAGATAGTGGGCAACCTCAGAAATGTCGGTTTTACGCACTACAACCGCGAGGAGATGCTTATCTTTCCATACATAGACGCAGGGGTCTGACGGCAATAGCAACGGTTCTCTGGACGAAGCATGATGAAATAAGGGTGATGATAAAGCAGCTTGCAGAGCTTTTAAGGAAGAAGAGTGAAATGCCATGGGATGAGTTTGTAGAGCGCTTCAAGGACAAAGCAAGTGAAGCTGCGTTTGCTTTAAGTGATATGGTATTTAGAGAAAACAACATTTTTTACCCGACACTCAAAGCCTTGCTCAGCGATGGGGAGTGGAAGGCTGTTCGCCAACAGGAGGAGGAAATGGGTTACTATAAAGTTAAAACCCCCGGAATGGGATCCGGGAGAATATGTTAGGCCATTGCATCCTTGGGAAATCAATCCGGAGCTTAGTGTTGAACAGCTTCTTGGCCTTCCAAAGGAAGTCCAGCAGGCCCTCAAAGGCCAGCCTTTAGAGTTCGATAAAAGCGAGCTGAAGAGAGAAGATCCGGCCTCCTTCCTGCCCTGAAGGGCAAGGCTTTCAAAAGAAAAAGTAATCATCCTTTGAGGTTTTTAGCCATGAAGCTTGGTTAAATTTTTATTTTTTCAAACTTTATATAGAGTGGGTGATTTTATGGAAAAAATTTTTGAAAAAAGGGTAAAACGCTTTCAGGAACTCTTAAAAAGAGAAAACATCGACGGTGCTGTCATAAGGACGCTTTCAACTTTTGTTTACTTCACGGGAACAAAGTGGCTTAGGCCGGCTCTTTTAATCCCTGCGGAGGGGGAGCCAACAGTCATAGTGGCTAAAGGGGAAGCTGAACTCTTCAAAAGCAAGAGCTGGATTGAAAATGTAGTAGAATTTCAAAAAACGGAGGAGCTCATGGCCAATGTAACCATGTGGATAAAGAAAAATGGGTTCAACACTGTTGGAATGGAGTTCAGTGTTGAGAGAGATGCATATATTTTGTTCTACGAGCTCTTCAAAAAGCTAAACCCTGGCATTGAAATTGTCGATGTAAGGGGACTTTCTATGGAGCTTAGAATGATAAAGGATGAGTGGGAGCTTGAAAATATAAGAAAGGCCGGAAAAATAGCAGCAAAAGGAATGAGAGTGGCAGAGGAGGAGATAAAACCTGGAAAAAGTGAACTTCAGATAGCAGCAGAAATAACCAGAGAACTTATGCTCAACGGTAGTGAAGAACCAAAGGTTTATGTGGCAGCAACTCCAAGAGCACACGCTGAGCCATTTAAAGATGTTAAGGTAGAAAAGGGAAGAATAGTATCAGTGGTTATAGGAGCAGACTGGAATCATTATTATACCAACATCACTCGCTCATTTCCGGTGGGAGAGGTAAGCGAAAGATGTAGAAAGGCAATAAAGGCAATGGAAAATGCTTATAGGGCTAGTATTGAGCTCACAAAGCCAGGAATTAAGTTCATTAAGGTTGAAAAAGAAATTGAAAGAATTTATCATGAGATGGGGCTTGAGAAGTACTACATAGTGGGATATACCCATGGCGTTGGATTGCTAATTGAAGAGGACCCCATAACTACGATAGTGGTTCCCCACAGAGCAATGATAGCAAAAGAGGGAATGGTTCTAGCAATGGTTCATGCTCCGCTCATGATCCCCAAGGGAGCTGTGAAAAAGGAAGATACTTTTATAATGAGCAAAAAATTGGAAAACGTGACGAAATATTAAAAGTTAGAACACTCCTGTTCCAATTCCACAGATCTTCGCAAATGGACATATAGAACAGTCTTCAGTGTATGGTTCTAAAGGAGGTTCACCTTTGATGGCTTTTGTAATCTCCTTAGCTCTCTCCATATCTTCGTCATCACCCTCTAGGACAAGAGTAACGCTTCCTTCTGCGCCTCCGGCTCCTCCAGAGGCTATGGGGATTGCATCAACGTTAGCTAGGATGTCATAGGCCTCCACTTCCGTAACTGGAATGGCATGTGGGATTGGAACTAGTGCAGCATAAAGGCCTGTTCCCCAATCAAAAGAATGAATCCCTGTAAGTTTGGCACTAATCTCAACTGGTGTAGGAGTGAACTTCTCAAGGCTTATTGGGGTTATCGTAATGACTCCCTTTGTTATCGTCCAACCATACGTTTTGCCAATTGTCCCTCCGTCAGAGGCTGCAGCAAAAACTGCAACATTCCAATTAACGTCTATGGCATTTGCTCCTTTGATGAAAACATCTTCTGGTCCCATTTCTTTTAAGGCCTCAAGTGGGTCATCAAATGGCTTCCCTTTGTAAAGGACGAGATGTTTTGGCCATGTGGTCTTTGCGGTAACACAGGTTCTCCCTTTGCTTATTGTTCCAACAGTCCACTTTTCTTTTTCAATTTTCTCTCCTAAGATTTCCTCGGCAATGTAAGCAGCTGTGGTTCCGGTTGCTATGTAAACAAAACCGTTTTTAAGGGCATTTTGAACTTCATCAAGGGCAACAACAGATTTGGCAATCAAGCGCTTGCTTTCAGTGGGGGTAAGAGTAACAAGGGCTCTTTTCATGAAAATCACCTCATTAAATTTTGTATCTTAACCTTATTAAAATTGTGGAAAAGTGAGTTGAAAGGTCTTTCTTGGAGGATTTTTCTAATGAACTACCCTCACCCTTTCGGGTGGGCTCCCCCGCCCTAGTAATCAAATCCTTCAAGTTCTGATATCCTCTTGCATGGTATTGGAATTTTACCGAGTTCTTTTGAGTTTTTTGATTCAGGGAAGAAATTTCTCATTACCCTCAGCTATTGCTTTTTCTATCGGGCCGAGGGCTGATGTGGAGACCAAGAGGGAGCTTGTGAAGAAAATAACTGAAGTTGGTAGGGAAGTCTGTAAGGTGCACCACGTGAGTGTGATAATCCATGAGGTCGAGCTTGAGAATGTTGGGGTTGATGGAGAACTTCTCGCTGACACAATAGCAAGAAGGAAAGGATGAGTCAAGGATTTGTAGATACTTTTTTGCTTTTGTCTTTCCCTCTCGCCTTCGAACAGTAAAAAGAAAGGAGTTCAGGGCAAAGTAGTGTTTTTGGTTTCTGAGAAGGTCCTTTTAAAGCTCCTTATCCTCAACCTCCCCCAGGTGAAGCCCGTAACCGCTGCTACCATGTTACCTATTACTATTCCGAGCCACACCCCTTTGAGCCCGAGGGAAGTGTAGTGCACGAACAGGTAGGCAAAGCCCACCTGCATGATGAGGGTCCTGAAGATCGTGAGTACAAGCGACTTCTCACCCTCCCCTATGCCCTGGAACATCGCCGAAGTCATCATGCCGAAGGGTGTCAATACTAAAAATACTGGGAGTGTTCTGAGTGCAGAGATTAGGATGTCCTTTATGGCTTGAGCAGACTCAGAGTAGGTGAAAAGATATGTCACTTGGGGTGCGAAGACTATTATGAAGGCCACAATACTGAGCTCGATCGTGAAGGCCAGCTTTATCGCGTAGAGGTAAGCGGTGTTAAGTTTTTCAATGTTTCCCTCGCCGTAAGCAGCGCCGGTAACCGCTGTGGTTGCAGAGGCCATTCCGAGTATCGGCACTATGCCGAGCATTGTAACACGCCAAGCGCCCGTGAAGACAGCAACACCTCTTTCTCCACCCGCTGCTATTGCCACACTGTTGAGGAAGAATATTGCTATTGACATGGAGAGCTGGGAGAGCGAGGATGGAAGCCCGACGCGCAGTATGTCTTTAATGATTTCTCCACTCGGCAAGAAGTCCCTGAGCGTTATGTCCACATAAGTGTCTCTCTTGATGAAGAGCCAGTAGGCGATGAAGAGGAAAGTTACGATCATAGAGAGCAGAGTTGCATAAGCGGCCCCAACAACGCCGAAGCCGAGGGTGTAGATGAATATCGGGTCAAGGATTATGTTAAGGCCCGAACCAAGTACCATCGCGAGCATAGCCCTATTTGCATCCCCTTCTCCTCTCAGGATGCCGTTTCCAACGTTGTTGAAGACAATCACAAAGGCCCCTATGAGGAGCACCCTCGAGTACTCTATGGCGAGCTCAACGGCCTCTCCCCTTGCGCCCATTGAGCGGAACAGCGAGTCTATCGGGGGGAGCATGGTGATGGTTATGCCTACTCCAAGAAGCAGCGAGAGGATAAAGGAGTGTACGGCCACATTATCGGCTCCCTCCTTATCTCTGGCCCCTATCCTCCTCGCTATCGCGGAGCTTGCGCCTATGCCCAAGCCAGAGGCGAGAGAGATTATTCCCATGAAGACTGGAAAGAAGAGCCCCACCGCGGCCAGAGCATTGGGGCCAAGGCCAGAGACCCATATTCCATCGGCGAGGTTATATACCGTCTGAACTGACATGCCTATCATCATTGGAATGGAGAGCTTGATTATGGCCTTTTTTGGATCGCCCCTCAAAATCTGTACGTCCTTTGTCGTTTTTTCGCTCATTTACTTCCCTCCAATCCTTTTATCGCCTTTTCAAGGAGAAGCAAGAAATTGGATTTCTCTTGGCTGTTCATTTCCGAGAACATGCCCTCCTCAAGTTCTTTCCCCGCCTTTTCAATGGCCTTGAGCATCTCAAGGCCCTTATCTGTGAGCTTTACGCTGTAAACCCTTCCTCTACGCTCCCTCCTTACAATCCCCTTTCTCTCAAGGGAGGAGAGCACTTTTGAGACCGTTGATTTAGAAACGTTCATTTCTCTCAGAAGATTGCCCTGGGTCTTTGCCCCTTTGAGGTGTACCAGAGCTTTGAACTCAAGAAAAGTAACACCTAACTCCTCAAGTCTCTCCTCGAAGGCCTTTCTCATGGTCCAGTAGAGCTCCGATATGAGGTCGCATGCCCTCTCACCTTTTGCAGACATAGTTTCAATTGAAACTTTAGAATTTAAAAACTTTTTCAGAAACACATATTAACCACAATGACCATTTTAACTGGGGGATATTCATGAAAACGCTCGTTGTGTTCTATTCACGGAGTGGAACAACTAAAAGAGTCGCTCAAGAGGTTGCTAAAGCCCTCAACGCCGATATTGACGAGCTCATAGACAAAAAGTCCCGGAAGGGGGTTCTCGGCTTTCTAAGGGCGGGCTACGATGCAACAAGGGGCAAAACCACGGAGATAGAGTTTGAGAAGGACCCTTATGATTATGATCTTGTGATTGTAGGAACTCCCATCTGGAACGGCCGCGTGACTCCGGCCATAAGGACGTATCTCCTGTGGAACCGGGAGAAGATTAAAAACGCTGCCTTTTTCTCCACGTGTGCTGGAAGGCCTGGAAAGTGCCTTGAGCAGATGGAGGAGCTCTGGGGAAAGAAGCCTATCCTTAGGAAGGTTTTAATTAGGAAAAGGCTCGATGAAGGAACGGAAGAGCTCGCAGAGGAATTAAAGAAGTTTGTGATTATTTCATGAGCAGTTGAACAAGGTACATGTATTTTCTCTCTTGCAATGATTAAATTCATAAAGCCTTTTTCGTATTCCTTTCGGTGAGAGGTATGATGGATTTCTCAAGACACTTTCCGATCATTGGTATAGAGGCTCAAAGAAAATTGAGCGAGAGCACGGTTGGAGTAGTTGGTGCTGGAGCATTGGGGAGTTGGGAAGTCTATTTCCTTCATAAACTTGGAGTTGGAAAAATCGTTGTAGTAGATCGAGACTTTGTAGATGATAGCGATCTCCCTAGAACAATTTATACTAAAGAAGATATCGGCAAACCGAAAGTTGAGGTTTTAAAAGAGAAGTTTGGTGTCGAGGGGTATTTTGAAGATCTAAATCCAGCAACAATAGGAATTCTTGAGAAGGTAGATTTAATAATCGATGGGACTGATAATATTTATACTCGTCAGATAATAAACGACTATGCCGTAAAGAATAACAAACCATGGATTTATGTGGGAGTCCTGAGTACATATGGTAATATAATGCCAATAATTCCTGGAAAAACAGCCTGTTTTAGGTGTTTTATGCCAAAACTCCCTGAGAGGCCAATGCCAACATGTGCCGTCGCTGGAGTAATGAGCTATGTTCCTTCATTAGCAGCTTCTATAGCAGTTGGTCTTGCTGCAAAGATCCTTTTGGGGGAGGAAATTAAAAGCGAGTTAATATTCTTTGATACGAAAACACTTGAGTTTGAAAGGGTTGAAGTTCCTAGAAGAGAAGAATGTCCAGCTTGTGTAAAGAGAGAATTTACATTCTTGGAAAAACATATGAAAATTGAAAGACTTTGTGATGGTTCAATTCAAGTTACACCTCCAGAGAAAATGAATGTAAATTTGGAAAATCTTGCGGGGAAGCTTGAAAAACTTGGGATAGAGTACCTCAAAACTTCTCACTTTCTCCAGTTTGAAGATGATGAATATGAGATACTAATCTTTAAAAGTGGGAGGATGATTATAAGAGGAGCTGAGGGAGAGATAGAAGCAAAGAATTTATTTGCGCGTTATTTAGGTGGTTGAAGTGATAATAGTTAGATACGGAGAAATAGCAATAAAGCGTGGAAAAAGAAAGGAATTTGAGAGAAAACTCGCAAAGAACATTGAAAAGGTCTTGGAGAGGAAAGGGATAACTGGGAAGATTAAGGTTATACGGGGGAGAATTCTTGTTGATGCTCCAAATGAGGCTGCAGAAATTATAGCAAAAGTTCCAGGTGTTGTTTCAGTTTCTCCAGCGGAGGTTATGGACTATAACGAGATCCCAAACTACCTTAAAGAGGCTTTAAAAGGGAAATCACCAAGAAGTTTCAAAGTTGAGACACAAAGGCTTGATAAAACGTTTCTAAGGACCTCTATAGAGGTGAATAGAGAAGTCGGAGCATTTGTTGTAAATGAATTTGGTTGGAAAGTAGATTTAGAGGATCCTGAACTTGTTATTGGAATTGAGATTATTGGCGGGAAGGTATATGTATTCTTTGAGAAGATTAAGGGGGTTGGAGGTCTTCCCGTTGGAACTCAGGGAAAGGTAGTTGTTCTTTTAAGCGGGGGAATAGATTCCCCTGTTGCAGCTTTTCTTATGCTTAAACGGGGCGCTGAGATAATTGCCGTTCATTT
Source organism: Thermococci archaeon (assembly GCA_003663525.1). Classification (GTDB taxonomy): domain Archaea; phylum Methanobacteriota_B; class Thermococci; order Thermococcales; family Thermococcaceae; genus Thermococcus_A. The sequence goes on from QMUF01000047.1 coordinate 9,495, forward strand.
TGACCAAGGAATGAATGCGAGAAAGGTTGTTGAAAAAGTAGTGGAAATTTTGAATGAGTACTCCCCAAGCCCTATAGAGTTAATAGTTGAAAACCACTTTGAGATTCTCAAACCTTATGTACTTACCTTAAATAAACTTGGCTGGAGAGAGTGGACTTGTGTAGTTTGTAAAGTCGCTATGCTAAGAAGAGCGGCAGAAATAGCAAGAGAGAGGGGAGCACTTGCAATCGTTACAGGGGATTCCCTTGGTCAAGTTGCCTCACAAACTTTAACAAATCTTTACTTTGAAACGATGAGTGCGGATTTTCCGATACACAGGCCACTTATTGGTTTGGACAAAGAGGAGATTGTGGAAATAGCTAGAGAGATAGGGACTTATGGGGCATTTCTTGAATATCCCTACTGTGATTGCCCGTTCAGGCCAGAGAGAGTTGTCACTCAAGGTAAACTTGAAGAGTTTGAGAGAATCCGAAAAGAGTTAAAAAAGGAGGAGATACTTTGAAGTGAACACTTAAATAGTTGGAAAAACAAATAGCTTTGATGATAGGATGTATTGACTGAAAAGATATTGAAAGCTTTAAACGAGCAACTTAATAGAGAAATGTATTCAGCATACCTTTATTTCGTCATGGTGGCCTATTTTGACGATCTAAACTTTGAAGGCTTTTCTAGTTGGATGAAAGCTCAGGCAGAAGAAGTTGGGCATGCATTAAGGTTTTATAATTACATCTATGACAGAAACGGCAGAGTGGAACTTAAAGAAATTCCTCAGCCTCCAAAAGAGTGGGATCTCCAATTGAAGCTTTTAAAGCGGCTTACGAGCATGAACAGTTCATAAGCAAGTGTATAAATGAATTGGCTGCACTAGCAGAGGAGGAGAAGGGCTATTCAACCAGGTCTTTCCTTGAGTGGTTTATTAATGAGCAGGTTGAAGAAGAGGCCAGTGTAAAGAAAATTCTCGATAAGCTTAGATTTGCAGAAAACAGCCCCAAAATACTGTTTATGTTAGATAGAGAGCTTGCATCCAGAGGGCCAAAGTTACCAACTCTTTTAATGCAGGAAGAGGAGTGAAA
>QMUF01000048.1 GCA_003663525.1 Thermococci archaeon
AAACTCCTTTGTAGGTCTTTGCTGGATTTGGATTCTAAAAAGGAGTGACTTGCTATTAAAAGAGAAGTGGTGGGCCCGGGGGGCTTTGAACCCCCGACCACGCGGTTATGAGCCGCGCGCTCTGACCAGGCTGAGCTACGGGCCCACAAAGACTGGCGCCGCCGGCCCGACTTGAACGGGCGACCACCGGATTAACAGTCCGGCGCTCTACCAACTAAGCTACGGCGGCACGAACCCAATCATAGGGAGTATAAGCGGATTTATAAAGCTTACGGTATGTGTTTTAGCGAAAAGTTTATATACTAACTTAAGCCTTTCTTCATTCGGTGCCCCGGTAGCCTAGCCTGGTGGGGCGGCGGACTTGTAATCCGCAGGCCGCGGGTTCAAATCCCGCCCGGGGCTCCAGTAGCTGCAATGGGGCCGTGGGGTAGCTTGGTCTATCCTGCGGGCTTTGGGAGCCCGTGACCCGAGTTCAAATCTCGGCGGCCCCACCATTCTCTCATCATGAGTAAAATTGTATGTACTTTGACTACTTTCCGACATTCAGAGTTCATGTGTTTTGGTGTAGTGCTTTATTTTTTCTAATTCTTATCATTTTCATAATAATCCTCAGAATTAAGTGGATTTACATTAGAAAGGGGTTTTGAAGAGGAGCATTAAAGACTATTTTAATGCTTCTTCTCATTGCTAGTTCATTTACATTTACTACTCCTGTAACTTGGGAACTCTACTTAGTAAATTTTATAACTTCGAACTTACAATGTTCCTGTGGAACGTTGAATATGGGGTTGAGTAGAGTTATATCAATGTCGATATAAGTGCATCAATGAAATGTTAAGGCAGTCAGAGGAGTTCTTAAACTTTACGCAAATGATATAAACCCTCTCTCAGACTAAACTCTCGAAAAGCTTATATACTCTAATTAAAAGCTGGGGGTAGTGAGAGGGTGTACCTTCTAAAAATTTTAAAGGGGGCAATTCTCTGTGACGGCGAAAAAAAGCTTTACAATATTTGATCATGTGTTAGTTCCTGAGCATAGAGTGCTTAGTGAAGAAGAGAAGGGAGAATTACTAAAAAAATACAATATAAAGCCTTCTCAGTTGCCGCAGATCAAGACAAGTGATCCGGCAGTTCAAGCACTTGATGCTAAGCCTGGAGATATAATAGAAATAAAAAGAAAAAGCCCTACTGCGGGGGTTTATTACTATTATAGGATTGTTGTGGAAGATTGAAATTTTGAGGTGAGAATATGAGAGGTCCTACTATTGTTGAGGTTACTCCGGACGATCTTTGGCACATTATGAAGACTTACTGGGATGAAAGAGGGCTTGTAAGACAGCACCTCGACTCCTACAATGCCTTTATTGAGCATGGAATGCAAGAAGTTATTAGCGAATTTGGAGGAGTAAACCCAGATATACCTGATTTTGAAGTCAAGTTTGGAAGGGTTAGGCTTGGAGAACCAGAATTCCAAGAAGCTCATGGACAAAGAAAGCCGTTATATCCTATAGATGCTAGGATTAGGAATTTAACTTATTCTGCACCGGTATTCTTGGGAATGATCCCAGTAGTGAAGGGGATTGAACAAGAGCTAGTTGAGGTAAGAATTGGTGAATTGCCAGTAATGCTGAAATCCAAAATCTGTCGCCTTTACAACTTAAGTGATGAAGAACTTATAGCACATGGGGAAGATCCCAAAGATCCAGGGGGATATTTCATTATTAATGGTTCTGAAAGAGTTATTGTGTCTATTGAAGATTTAGCTCCAAACAGAACGCTTGTTGAGATCGACGAGAGACAAAATAGATACATAGCAAAATGTTTCTCATATAGACATGGTTATAGAGCTTTAATAACAGTGGAGAGAAGAAAAGATGGTTTGCTTTATGTTTCAATTCCAAATGTACCAGGTGTTCTTAAATTTGTATACATTATGAGAGCTCTTGGTCTGGAGAGCGATAAGGAAATAGTTGATGCCGTGGGTAACAACCCTGAGGTTCAACAGGTTCTCTTTGACAATTTAGAGGATGCAAGTGATGTTCAAACTCAAGAAGAGGCTTTAGATTATATTGGAAAGAAAGCAATGCCTGGACAGCCCAAGGAATATAGGCTTAGAAGGGCTCACTCAATAATTGATAATAATCTTCTCCCGCATATGGGTGTGAGTCCAGAGGACAGGATAAGGAAAGCATATTACCTTGGAATGATGGCACTTAAAGTAATCGAGCTTTCTCTTGGACTGAGAGAGGAGGATGATAAGGATCATTATGCTAGTAAGAGGCTTAAACTTGCCGGGGATCTCTTGAGGGACCTTTTTAGAGTTGCATTTGGTCAACTTGTGAAGGACATGCAATATCAGCTAACTAAGACCTACCAAAGAAAAGGTGAGAAGTACACTTTCCAAGATATCCAGAGGTTTGTGAGAAACTCTGTAAGACCGGATGTACTAACTGAAAGAATCGAACATGCTCTTGCCACAGGGGCTTGGCCAGGAGGAAGAACTGGTGTTAGTCAGTTGCTCGATAGAACTAATTACATGTCTACACTTTCTCACTTGAGAAGGGTCACTTCTCCACTAAGCAGAGAGCAACCCCATTTCGAGGCAAGAGATTTGCACGGTACTCATTGGGGAAGAATATGTCCAACTGAGACCCCAGAAGGGCCTAACTGTGGACTGGTTAAGAACTTATCTCTCATGGCTCAGATTACTACAGCAATTTCTGAGGAAGAAGTGTTTACATATTTGGAAAGTCTTGGAATCGTGCACATTGAGGAAAGAAGACCAGAACCCGATGATTGGAGAATTTATCTTAATGGGGTTCTTGTTGGAACATATAAAGATGGTGTAGAGTTAGTTAATAAAATAAAAACCGATAGGAGACAGGGAAGGATAGGCGAGGTTATAAATGTCGCGTACTACGAGGATGTTAGGGAGATTTACATCAACAGTGATGATGGTAGAGTCAGGAGACCACTGATTATAGTTGAAAATGGTCTTCCAAGATTAACCAAAGATCATGTAGAGGCAATAAAGAAAGGGACACTTAAGTGGAGTGACTTGATAAGAATGGGTGTCATTGAGTACCTCGATGCTGAGGAAGAAGAGAACGCTTATGTGGCTACGTGGCCCTGGGAAGTTACTGAAGAACACACACATTTGGAGATAATGCCTGCTGCTATTTTAGGATTACCGGCGTCGCTAGTTCCATATCCAGAACATAATGCTGCTCCAAGGAATACTTATGGAGCAGGCATGGCTAAGCAAAGCCTTGGGCTTGGTTGGGCCAACTTTAGGATAAGAGTAGACACTAGAGGGCATTTGATGCACTATCCTCAAGTCCCACTTGTTAACTCTAGGATTATGGAAGCAGTGGGATTTGAACAAAGACCTGCTGGTCAGAATTTTATTGTTGCAGTCTTGAGTTATGGTGGATATAACATGGAAGATGCCGTTATAATGAATAAAGGCTCAATTGAGAGAGGATTGGCAAGGTCAACATTCTTTAGAACTTATGAAGCTGAAGAAAAGAAGTATATGGGGGGACAAACAGATAAGTTTGAAATACCGGATCCTACTGTTAGAGGATTTTTGGGTGAGAAATACTATAGAAACCTTGATGAAGATGGAATAGCATTTCCAGAATCAAAAGTTCAAGGAAAAGATGTATTAGTGGCAAGAACCTCTCCGCCTAGGTTCCTCGAGGAGCAAACCAGTTTAGGTGCTGGTATTTTGCAAGGTAGAAGGGAGACAAGTATCACTATGAGGCCCGGTGAAGAGGGTATTGTCGACAAGGTTATTATCACAGAAACAGGAGATGGCACAAAGCTTGTTAAGGTAACAGTTAGAGATCTTAGAATTCCAGAATTTGGGGATAAGTTTGCCTCAAGACATGGACAGAAGGGTGTTATTGGTCTTATAGTTCCTCAGGAAGACATGCCTTGGACAGAAAACGGAATAGTACCGGATCTTATAGTTAATCCTCACGGTATACCTTCACGTATGACTGTTGGACAGCTTATTGAGGCCATAGGTGGGAAAGTGGCATCACTTAAGGGAAGAAGAGTAGATGGCACTGCATTCATTGGGGAACCAGAAGAGAAGCTTAGAAAGGAACTTGAAGAGCTTGGGTTTAAGCATAGCGGAAGGGAAGTAATGTATGATGGAATCACAGGAAGGAAACTTGAGGCAGATATATTCGTGGGTGTTATTTATTATCAGAGACTTCACCACATGGTAGCTGATAAGCTCCATGCACGTTCAAGAGGGCCTGTGCAAGTTCTTACAAAGCAGCCAACTGAAGGTAGAGCTAGGGAGGGAGGTCTAAGATTTGGTGAAATGGAGCGTGACGTACTAATAGGACATGGTGCTTCAATGTTATTGGTTGAAAGATTGCTAGAAGAGAGTGACAAGACGGAAGCATGGATATGTGAGAATTGCGGTCATTTAGCAGTCGAAGACAAGCGTAGAGACAAAGTTTATTGTCCAGTATGTGGAGAAGAGGAGAATATAAGCAAAGTAGAAATGAGCTATGCATTCAAGTTATTACTGGATGAGATAAAGGCTATGGGTATTAGACCATCATTAAAACTTAAGGAGAGGGTGTGATAATCATGCACTCAATGAAAAAAGTTATTGGAAGTATTGAGTTTGGTGTGCTTTCTCCTCAAGAGATTAGAAAAATGAGTGCTGCAGAGATAACAGTCCCCGATACTTATTCAGAAGATGGTTACCCAATAGATGGGGGCCTAATGGACAGAAGATTGGGAGTTATAGATCCTAACCTTAGATGTGAGACATGTGGGGCCAATTATAAAGAGTGTCCTGGACATTTTGGTCATATAGAGCTTGCAAGACCAGTTATTCATGTTGGATTTGCTAAAACGATTTACAGAATATTGGAAAGTACTTGTAGAGAATGTGGAAGGATTAAGCTAACGGATGAAGAAATTGAAGACTATCTCGGTAAATTAAATATAAATGAGGCTAGAAAGAGTGAGATTGATGCGTTAATATCGGAGATACATAAAAAGGCAAAAGAAAGAATGGTATGCCCTCATTGCGGAGCTCCTCAATTTTCAATTAAATTTGAGAGACCAACAATATACTGGGAATTGAGGACTGATGAGGAAGGAAACGAATACAGGCACAGAATGATGCCAAGTGAGATAAGAGATAGGCTTGAGAAAATCCCAGATAGGGACTTACCCCTCTTAGGCCTTAATCCGGAAAAGTCAAGACCCGAATGGATGGTTCTTACGGTTTTGCCCGTTCCTCCGGTTAGTGTAAGGCCTTCAATAACACTTGAGAGTGGTATAAGAGCTGAAGATGACCTTACTCATAAGCTTGTGGATATTATAAGAATTAACGCACGTTTGAAGCAAAACATCGAAGCTGGAGCTCCACAGCTTATTATCGAAGATCTTTGGGATCTCCTTCAATATCACGTTACCACATACTTCGACAATGAGACTTCAGGTATTCCTCCAGCAAAGCACAAGAGCGGAAGGCCGCTTAAAACTCTTGCCCAAAGACTTAAGGGTAAAGAGGGTAGATTCAGGAAGAACCTTAGTGGTAAGCGTGTTAATTTCTCGGCCCGTACGGTAATTAGCCCTGACCCTATGATAAGTATAAATGAAGTAGGTGTTCCATTAATCGTTGCAATGGAACTTACAGTTCCAGAGAAAGTGACTGAGTTCAATGTTGAGAAGCTCAGAAAAATGATCCTTAATGGTCCGGAAAAGTATCCAGGAGCTAATTATGTTATAGACCCACAAGGTAGAAGAATTCGTCTTATGGAGAGCAATATAGAGACAATAGCTGACATGATTGACATTGGGTGGACAGTTGAAAGGCACCTTATGGATGGAGATGTTGTATTGTTTAACAGACAGCCATCTCTTCACAGAATGAGTATTATGGCCCATAGAGTTAGAGTAATGCCATATAAAACGTTTAGGCTTAATTTGGCGGTTTGCCCACCATATAACGCGGACTTCGATGGAGATGAAATGAATCTTCACGTTCCACAAACAGAAGAAGCTCAAGCAGAAGCTAGAATTTTAATGGAAGTCCAAAACCACATCTTATCTCCGAGATATGGTGGACCAATTATTGGTGGGATTCAGGACCATATATCAGGAGGGTACCTTTTAACTAGAGAGGGAGCATACTTCACCAAATATGAAGTGGAGCACATGTTAATGTTTGCAGGAGTTGAAGTAAAGGAACTTCCAAAGCCAGACAAAGTTGAGAATGGCGTTGAGTATTGGAGCGGAAAGACTGTATTCTCACTTCTACTTCCTGAGAACTTGACAATATGGTACAGGAACAAGCTATGTGATGATCCTTCCCAATGTGAGTCTATTGAAAAGCTTATTGAGGAGAAGCTAATCCCAAGTGAGGAAGAAGTTAGAAAAGTGGCCACAGATGGTTTTGTTTATATTTTAAAAGGTAAGTTATTAAGTGGTGCAATAGACAAAAAAGCTTACGGTAGAGAAGATGGGAAGCTACTTGATATTATAGTTAGAGAGTATGGTGTAGAAAGGGCCAGACAATTCCTTGATCAAGTAACAAAATTAGCAATATGGGTAATCACTCATAAGGGATTCACCACTGGAATAGATGATGAAGATCTTCCGGGCGAAGCCAAGGCTAGAATTAAAGAAATAATAATGGAAGCAGAGGATAAAGTGCAAAGACTGATAGAAGCATACAAAAATGGAGAGTTGGAACCCCTGCCTGGTAAAACCTTGGAAGAAACTCTCGAAAGCAGAATAATGGCTGTTTTATCTGAAGCGAGAGATAATGCTGGTAAAGTTGCTGAGAGATATTTGGGTACGAACAACCATACAGTAATCATGGCCAAAACCGGGGCAAGAGGTAAAATCCTTAACATTACCCAGATGGCAGCTATACTTGGACAGCAGTCTATTAGAGGTAAGAGACTCTATAGAGGTTACAGGAGCAGGGTATTGAGCCACTTTAAAGCTGGTGACCTTGGTGCAAGGGCAAAAGGTTTCATCGTTAACTCATATAAGAGCGGTCTAACACCCCAAGAATACTTCTTCCATGCAATGGGTGGTAGAGAGGGTCTCGTTGATACTGCAGTTAGAACGGCTCAAAGCGGTTATATGCAACGTAGACTTATAAATGCTCTACAAGACCTCAAAGTAGATTATGATGGAAGTGTGAGAGATCCAACAGGAATTGTGGTTCAGTTCAGGTATGGTGAAGATGGTGTAGACCCAATGAAGAGTTGGGGTGGAAGGACAGTAAATATTGATAGAATTGTGACAAGAACATTGATAAAACTCAGGGAGAAGGGGTGATAATCATGGTATCACAGTCAACTATCAAGAAACTTGTGGAAAAGAAGGCCTCTAACTTGCCAGAAAGATTGAGAGAGGAATTGTTTGAGAAGTTGATACACTATAGCGGGAAATATAAACTAAAGAAAGCTGAGATAGAAGCAATAATTGACGAGGTAGTTCAAGAATATGAGCAAGCCTTGGTAGAACCGGGAGAAGCTGTGGGTACTGTAACAGCTCAATCCATAGGCGAGCCCTCTACACAGATGACACTTAACACTTTCCACTATGCTGGTGTTGCGGAAATTAACGTTACATTGGGTCTTCCCAGAATTATTGAAATAGTGGATGCTAGGAAAAACCCCTCAACACCAATTATGACAGTTTACTTGGATGAAGAACACAGGTACAGCAGTGAAAAGGCCCGTGAGGTCGCAAAAAGAATAGAAGGAACTACTCTTGAAAGTTTAGCAAGGAGTATGACTCTGGATATACTTAACATGGAATTTGTAGTGGATATAGATCCAGAACGTCTAGAGAAAAGTGGCTTGACTATGGAAAAGATTCAAGCAAAAATTGAGCGGTCATTTAAGTCTGCTGAAATTGAAACAGAAGGAACTACTATAATAATTAGATTGAAAAAAGCTAAGAATGTTTCAACCCTTAGAAGGCTTGCCGATAAAGTTAAAAAGCATCGTTTAAAAGGACTCTCAGGCGTAGGGAAAACAGTTATCAGAAAGGAAGGAGATGAATACGCTATCTACACTGAAGGTTCAAACTTTAAGCAAGTACTTAAAGTTCCGGGTGTCGATCCTAGGAGAACAAAAACAAACAATATTCACGAAATAGCTCAAGTGCTTGGTATCGAGGCTGCGAGAAATGCGATAATTGAAGAGATAGTTAACACAATGCAAGAGCAGGGTCTTGAAGTTGATGTGAGACATATTATGCTCGTCGCTGATATGATGACCCTTGATGGTATTGTGAGACCCATTGGAAGGCATGGTATTGTGGGTACAAAAGCAAGTGTGCTCGCAAGGGCAGCATTCGAGATTACAGTTCAACATTTACTCCAAGCTGCTGAAAGAGGAGAATTGGATCCTCTCAATGGAGTGGTGGAAAATGTCCTAATTGGTCAGCCCGTTCCAGTGGGAACGGGAATCGTTAGATTGGCAATGAAGTTACCGATTAAAAAAGCGGTGAAAGAAGAGTAGAGGAGGTGTAGGGAATGGATTTAGCATTTGAGCTTAGAAAAGCTATCGAAACAGGAAAAGTTGTCATCGGGTCAAATGAGACTATAAGACTTGCTAGGACAGGTGAAGCTAAGCTTATAATCATGGCTAAGAATGCACCTAAAGAGGTTAAAGATGATATTAATTATTATGCAGGTCTCAGTAGCATACCTGTCTACGAATTTGAGGGAACAAGTGTGGAGCTAGGAACTCTTTTGGGTAAACCATTCGTAATAGCATTAATGGCAATAGTAGAGCCAGGAGAAAGTAAAATACTCTCACTAGCTGGAGGTAAGTGAAGATGCCACTAAAGCTAAACACCGATCAGATAAAGTATATAGCTCTATTTGAGAGTCTTACAGGGGCTACAGTACTTGACTGTTTGATTGATACAGTAAGGAACAGACTAGTTATCGTAGTAAAGAATGGTGAGATGGGTTTGGCATTAGGAAAGAGAGGCAGTAATGTTAAGAGAGTACAGGGCATGATTGGCAAAGATATTGAATTGGTAGAGCACTCAGAAAATCCCGAAGAATTCATTAAGAACATTTATAAAACAATGGGCGTAAGGGTTAAAAAAGTACATATAACTGAAAAGAAAAATGGGAAAAAAGTTGCCCTCCTCGATGTGAATCAGCGGGATAAGCCGAGAGCCATAGGCAAAGGAGGGCAAAATATAAATCTCGTCAAAGAATTAATGGAGAGGCATCATGGAATTGAGGAAGTTGTAGTAATTTGAGGTGATGATCATGGCTGGAAAGAAAGCTCCTTACGGTGAATTTGCTGGAAGAAAGCTCAAACTTAAAAGAAAAAAGTTTAGATGGAGTGACATAACATACAAGAGAAGAGTGCTTAGGCTTAAAGAGAAGAGTGACCCACTTGAGGGTGCACCGCAAGCGAGAGGAATAGTACTTGAGAAGATTGCAGTTGAAGCTAAACAACCCAACTCAGGTATGAGAAAGGCCGTTAGAGTTCAGCTCATAAAAAATGGTAAAGTAATCACTGCCTTCACTCCTGGTGATGGTGCTATCAAGCATATTGATGAGCATGATGAAGTTCTCATCGAAGGAATTGGTGGTCCAAAGGGTGGATCTATGGGTGATATCCCAGGAATTAGATACAAGGTTGTCATTGTTAACAGAACTTCCCTCAAAGAAATAGTTAAGGGTAAGAAAGAAAAGCCAAGAAGGTGATGCTCATGGCCAAGTCATTAGAAGAAAGATTTTTTGTGCCTAAGGACCTCAAAGTCTTTGGAAGATGGAGCGTTGAAGAAGTAGTTGTTGAAGACCCATCCCTTAGACCTTATATTAACCTTGAACCAAGGATTCTTCCCCACAGTCATGGAAGATATGCAAAAAAGCAATTTGGTAAAACGAACATTCATGTGGTTGAGAGACTCATAAACAAGGTAATGAGAAGCGGTGCTTCAAGTTATAAAATTGGCGGGCACTTTATGAGAAGAGAGCACCGTTCATTAATGAGCAAAAAGATGAAAGCCTATGAAGTTGTAAAAGAGGCATTCAAGATAATAGAAAATAAAACAAAGCAGAATCCACTTCAAGTTCTCGTTAAAGCTCTTGAGAACTCAGCTCCCAGAGAGGACACCACAAACATCATGTTTGGTGGGGTTAGATATCACTTGGCAGTAGATATTTCTCCAATGAGAAGGCTTGATGTTGCATTAAGAAATATTGCCCTTGGTGCAAGCGCTAAGTGTTATAAGAACAAGATAAGTTATGCTGAAGCTTTGGCTGAAGAAATTATAGCCGCAGCTAACAAAGATACAAAGAGTTTCGCATACAGCAAGAAAGAGGAAATTGAGAGGATTGCACAATCCTCTAGG
>QMUF01000049.1 GCA_003663525.1 Thermococci archaeon
ATGTTTAACTTTTAATGGTATAATCCCACATTCAATAAAAGGGCAATTTAACGGAAATGTCTTTGTTCAGGGATACAACACCAAAGAAGCTAGTGTGGCGGAACTTTCAAAGCTTGTAGGGCTTGTCCTCCAAAATCCGGATTCACAACTCTTCAATATGACGGTGGAAGAGGAAGTGGCCTTTTCCCTCGAAAATCTAGGGCTAGATGTGGAGGAAATAAGAAGAAGGGTTTACTGGTCATTGAAAATTACCGGGCTTGAAGGACTTGAGAATGAGTTTCCACCCAATTTAAGTGGGGGACAAAAACAAAGGCTCGTAATAGCAAGTGTTTTAGCCATGAGACCCCAAATACTTGTTTTAGATGAGCCGACATCCCAGCTTGATCCCCTAGGCCGGGAACAAGTTTTGAGCCTCATAACACTCCTTAACAAAGAACAAGGTATCACCATAATTCTCGTGGAGCACAATACAGAATACCTCTTCGACTTTGCCGACCGACTAATAGTCTTGGATAAAGGGGAACTTGTTATGGAAGGCAAGCCAAGAGAGGTATTTGAGGAAGCAGACTTTTTAAGGAGTCTTGGTATTAAAATCCCCACAAGTGTGAAGATAGGTGCAGAATTAAAGAAAAAAGGCCTTTTGAAGAGAGCAGCTCTCAATGACAAGGAACTTGTTGATGCCATTAGGACTTTTCTGAAAGGTTAGCTTTTTCCATTAAAAGCTCTAAATATGACTTTCTCTCAAAGTGCTTGACCCCAAGCGACTCCAAGATCTTCAGTAACCTCTTAACTTCATTCTCAATGTTTCTTTCATCCTTCTCCAGTTTTTCTATCTCAACAAACTTTCCTAGGCCCTCAATTTCGTCGAGTGTTATTGTAACGCCTTTTTCTACATAATATTTCTCCCGGCTCTTCTTTACAGTTAAAACTTCCCTAAACCCTAATGCATGGAGGAGTTCAATGTATGCATCTACATTATCTATGGTAACTTCTATTTCTTTTCTCGTTTTTGAGATATTATCAATCTTTGGCCCCTTATATGTAAGTAGAGCCTCAAAATGCCCGTTAAATCTTTTAATTCTAATTCTAAGTGCTTCATCAGTCTTGGAAAAATCTCTACACGGATGACCAAAATAAATATCCTCATGAATTTCCTTCCTCATAAACTCAAAAGCTTCCCTTATATTTCTAAACACTCTATTATCTGCATAGCCCTTAAGTTCAATCTCTATCATCCTTCCACCTCAAACTCCTTTTTAATTTCTCCAAACAAGTTTCACAATAAGCATTGTCCTTATAATCAGTATCTATTACCGAATTTGAAAAATGCATGACACACTGAGGATTGGAACAATGTTCAAGGCCGAAAACATGCCCAAGCTCATGCATGGCCTCTTTTATCGCTCTGTCCTTTAAAAGGTCTCTGTTTTCTTCACCATAGAACTCAGGTCTCAAGCGGGCCAGTGATATTATTGCTGATCTGAGATAGGGGTTTGCAAGACCAAAGATGAAGTTCATCCCCTCCTCATAAAGGTCAGCATCTGTTATTCCCAATGCAACTGAAATTCCCTTTATTCCTCTGATTTCAGCGACTTTCATTAGAAAAAATCTACCAAGAAATTGATCTCTAACTGAGTTGTATGCAAACGATAGATCTTCAACACTGGTTTTTGGTATTATCTCAACTCCGAATCCAAAATTGGAGTAAAATTCCTCTATATATTCTCCTATTGCATTCAACGTATCTTCGTCCACTTCTCTCGCAACAATCGGCACTAAGCCGATCTTCACCCTCTACCCTCCAGAAAAGATTTGAGGAACACTATTCCATCCTCCACAAACTGGAGATATTCTTCCATGTTCTGAAATGCCATTTCATCACTAATAAGGTCATAATCATAGATTAAAACATCCCTTAGCTGAACCAAAAACTCAAGCTTTTCCTTCAGGGGTTCATCAATTATTTTATTTTTGTGAAGGGTTTCCACAATGTCTTTATATCCTATAGACGGTCCAAGCTCTAGGGCAACAATTATTTCGTTAAAACTATCCAGAATATTCTGAATCGCAAATTCTAACCTCTTATATACCCCATCCTTTGCTAGATCCATTTTTAAGAATTCATCTGCAGTTTCTGGGAATGCATCTTTTATAAGTTCAAGACTCTCTTCCGCCAGTTCAACTTTGTATTCAATTTCCCCTTTTTTCACCAAAGTACACCAAGAATAATTAAGGAAGAAGAAAAAATAAAGTTTTAGGTCACGGCACAAGGTCCATGGGTTTGAGTTCTTCAAGGAAGTGTTTTGCCAGTTTTATTGTGTTATCAACATCCCTGGCATCAGTTAGCTCGACTTGGGAGTGCATATACTTTATAGGGATTGAAAGGACTGCCGTTGCAACTCCTTCCCTGTTTATCTGCATTATATTTGCGTCTGTTCCTGTTGGCCTAGGACTTGGCTCTATCTGAAGTGGAATCTCATGCTTCTTGGCAACTTTTTCAGCAAAAGCCCTAACTTTTGGATTGATATTGGGTCCAACATCCATTACGGGGCCTTTTCCGAGTTCTGGAACTATTTTGCCTTTATCTCCGGGTTGTTTTGCAAAGGTGACATCCATGGCTATTCCAATTTCTGGATCAATTGCATAACTTGTAACTCTTGCTCCCCTCAAACCTACTTCCTCCTGAACACTCGCCACAAAGTAGATGTCAGCCTGATGCTCCTCTAAAGCTCTTGCTACTTCAATCATGGCATATAAACAGATCCTATCATCGAGATATGGCGTAGTAAAGCGGTTTTTATTAAGCCTCGTGAAAGCAGGGGCAAATTCCATAATAGTACCAATTTTTACTCCCATTTTCTCTACTTCTTCTTTTGAATCTGCACCTACATCAATAACTATGGTGTCCCAGTCAGCTGCTTTGGTTCTATCCTCAGGCTTTGTTAAATGCGGTGGGATGTGTCCCACAACACCATAAACCTCTCCTTTTTCTCCAAAGATTCTAACCCTCTGAGCCACAAGAGTTCTAGGATCAACTCCTCCAACACGTGCTACATGTAAATAACCCTTTTCATCAATATGATTAACCATCAAACCTATCTTATCCATGTGAGCAGCAATCATAATCTTTGGACCATCTCCCTTCTTGTGGGCAATAACGTTTCCAAGCTTATCTACGTTAATTTCATCAATATGGTCTGTTAGGGCCTCAATTACCACGTCTCTAATCCCCATAAACTCGTATCCAGAAACACCAGGTGCTTCAATAACTCTCTGCATTAATTCCCAGTCGACCATTTCAACCACCTCATTTTCATTTAGATGCTTATCTTAATGAGATTTTACAACTTAAAAATTTTTCCAAGAAAAGATAAAGTTAGAGAAGAACCTGTAAAAAGGCCTCTTCTCCAGGTTCCAGTTTTTCTATTTTCCATATCACCTTGCCATTTTCAATTGTAACTTCGCCTTTCGTTGCTCTTGCATCAACAGCATCTATTGCCCTTTCATACGTGAATCCCCGTATTTCCCTGAGTCTTGGAGCCTTTATTTTAACAAAATAATACTTATCCATTTGTTCTTCAAATTTTAGCGGCCTGAACAGGGCTATGTATGAGGTGCTCCCAAAGAGAACTGCAGAGAGAATCAAGATTAAAGGTAGGTTTCCATAATCTTTTGGCTGCAATGGTGAAACAGGGGTTGTAGTTTGGTTTGTAGAGGTTGAAATGGGACTTGTTGTGCTTGGAGAGGGTGTTTCGGTCTCTGGAGGTTGTGGCTTTTTAACATCCACCACAGCTTCTGCTCCAATATATGCATCATTTTCTGCTTTTATCCTAATACTACCAAAACCAGTCTCATTTAGGTTTATTAGGGCTGTTCCATTTTCATCGGTTGTTCCGTAAGATTTTCCTAAGGGGCCTATAGCCTCTACACTTGCCTTAGGAATCCCAACCCCTGAAGAATCCCTCACATAAACTAAAAGCGTTTCATTTCTTTGCTCGTAGTCCAAAAACAATCTCTTAACTTCCACAAAAGTTTCAACTATTTTTCCATCCAAGTTGAGTGTTATCCTATAGGTCCCCGGTTTATTTGCTTCAATAAATGCTATCCCATAAGAATTTGTCTGCAGTTGGGTTCCTTCTATATTCACCGGAATTCCTCCCACCCTATTTCCATGCTCGTCAGTGACCTTAACAGAAATTACACCATTTTCAAATTTGGCCTCATAACTGAGAACTCTTTGATAAACAAGAAAACTTTTTGTAACAGTCCTTGAAAGTCCTCTAAATGTACTTCTCATTATCACTGTGTAATTACCTACACTAGGTCTTGGGATAAAGATCGGGTATTCCCACTTATTCCTTGGTGGATCCGGATATAAGAAAATGTTTCTCACGGTTCTTTGGGCAATTAGATTATTATTCCTGTATATCTCATATGAAACATCCCCAAAGATAACCCCATTGGATGAAGAGGAAACCAGCAAAGTTATTGTCACGTCCTGGCCAAAGATGTATTTGTTCCCTACATCGATGTCTGCAGAATAACTTATCTGGGTAAGCACTCTTAGAGAAATGGGAACTTCTATAAAGGTTACTCCCACCTTAGCAATTATTTTTAAATCGTAAACACCTGCTCTTACATCTTGAACATAGATAGACAAGGTCTTGTCCATGGTTTCTCCGGCTTCAAGCTTTTCTATATACTCTTGACCATAGAGGAGGCCCTTAACGAGAGGCCCAGAGACATGAATGGTTATATTCTCGATGCTCTCGTTTCCTGTATTCACCAGCGTAACAGGAACAGATACAGTCTCTCCGGGCTTGGCTTCAAAATATTGTTGTGGTACTTGAAGGAGGAGAGGAACTTGAGCACTCGTTGGTGAATACATAAAACTCAGAAAGAAAATCAACATGATAGCGATGAAAATTTTTCTAACCACTTCCTATCACCTCAACTAAGGACTTTTGCCTACCTATAACCTCTTCAAAAGTTTTAGCTTTATGTTTTGCTATTTGCAAGCTTATTTTATAATTTTTTCCACTTTTTTTCAAATCAAAAGCGTCAAAAAAGTACCATCCATTGTTTATGAACTTGACTGCAATAACACCTTTTCCCCCAAAGGTTTTTGAAAAGCTTTTAATTTTCAGCATGTCTTCTTCACTTAAATATAGTCTGTCGCTTCTTGTAGTTTTTACTTCTATACAAAGGTATGTTCTACCATTTCCAGCGATAATATCAACTTTTTTACTTCCAGCCGACCTCACAACAGCGAATCCTTCTTTTTCAAGCATTTTTATAAGTTCCCTTTCGGCAGTGGCCCCTTTTCGGTACCTCATTAGCATCCCACCACATTTCTCTTAGGGTGTGAAAGTTTATAAGTTGTTTTACCCAGCCACTACTGGTGGTAATCATGGTGATATATGAGGTAAATGGAAAAAGGCCTAAAATTCACGAGACAGCATTTGTGGATGAGAATGCGTATATAATTGGAGATGTAGTTTTGGAAGAAAAAACTAGCGTATGGCCATCTGCAGTGCTCAGGGGGGACATAGAGCAAATATACATTGGAAAAGGCTCCAACATACAAGATAATGTAAGTGTTCATACCTCCCATGGAATGCCCACAATACTCGGAGAGTACGTCACAATAGGTCACAATGCAGTTATTCACGGTGCAAAAATCGGGAATCACGTCATTATAGGTATGGGAGCAATAGTCCTAGATGGTGCAAAGATTGGAAACCATGTGATTATAGGAGCTGGCGCATTAATTCCCCCCGGCAAGGAGATTCCAGACTACAGCCTAGTTGTTGGAGTCCCTGGAAAAGCTGTAAGACGGCTCAGTGAAGAAGAGATTGAAATGACCAAGAAAAACGCTGAAATTTATATGGAACTTGCTGAGATGCATGTTCAAAAGAGAAAGAGAGTTGAGTGACGAAGCATGAGCATGATTTATAGAGTTGTATCCTCTATTCCTCATATTTTATTTAAGCCGGTGTATGACCTATACGAGTCATACCTATTTGAAAAAGTCAAATCCCGGCCTGAGAGAATTCCAAGGCATATAGCAATAATAATGGACGGAAACAGAAGATGGGCCAGACTTCTCAATAAACCTCCATGGTATGGCCATCTTTTTGGTTCTCAAAAATTGGAAGAGATTCTTGAATGGTGCCGAGACTTAGGGATAAGAACACTGACTGTATATGCTTTTTCTACTGAGAATTTCAATAGGAGCAAAGAAGAGGTCAAGATGCTTATGGATCTCTTCGAGAAGAAGTTCAGAGAATTAATTCACGACATGAGAGTTCACAAATATGGGATACGAGTTAACATCCTTGGAAGGAAAGAATTGTTACCAGAAAATGTTCGAAAAGCTGCGGAAGAAGCTGAACAAGCCACGAAAAAATATAGCAATTATAATTTAAACATAGCCGTTGCCTATGGGGGAAGGAGCGAGATAGTTGATGCTGTGAAACGGATTGTCGATGACATCCAAGCTGGAAAACTCAACAAAAACGAGATAGATGAGGAACTATTGAAAAGATATCTCTATATCCCAAACATGTCAGATCCAGATATAGTGATAAGAACTGGTGGCGAGATAAGGATAAGCAATTTTTTGATCTACCAGATAGCTTATAGTGAGCTTTTCTTTGTTGATGTATATTTTCCAGAGTTTAGGAAGATTGATTTCCTGAGGATAATTAGAGAGTACCAAAAGAGGGATAGAAGATTTGGAAAATAAGCATGGAAAGATTTATAACTGAATTTTTGAAGTGAGAGATGAACTAACGATCAACATTTTTAGGTGGTGTGATATGGGAAAGAGGGAAGAGATGATTAAGGAAATTAAAGAATTGATGCTTCAACCCGAAAGAATTAGAAACATGGGTATTGCCGCTCACATTGACCATGGTAAGACTACATTAAGCGACAACCTTTTGGCTGGAGCAGGAATGATTAGTGAGGAGCTTGCAGGAAAGCAGCTTGTGCTTGACTTTGATGAGCAAGAACAGGCCAGAGGTATTACAATCAACGCAGCTAACGTTTCAATGATTCACGAGTATGGAGGTCAAAAATACCTTGTCAATCTTATCGACACTCCAGGCCACGTTGACTTTGGCGGTGACGTTACAAGAGCAATGAGAGCTATAGATGGAGCAATTATCGTAGTTGACGCTGTTGAAGGTGTCATGCCACAGACAGAGACTGTCCTTAGACAGGCTCTTAGAGAGTATGTTAAACCTGTGCTGTTCATAAATAAGGTTGATAGACTTATTAAAGAGCTCAAACTTACTCCTCAGCAAATGCAAGAGAGGTTTGTTAAGGTTATCACAGATGTGAACCGCTTAATTAGGAAATATGCTCCCAAGGAATTCAGAGACAAGTGGTTGGTAAACGTTAATGATGGTAGCGTTGCCTTTGGTTCCGCTTACTACAACTGGGCTCTTAGTGTTCCATACATGAAGAAAACTGGAGTCTCATTTAAGGATATTATTGACCTAACAAACGCTGGCGACTTGAAGACCTTGAGAAAGAAGGCCCCACTTCACGTCGTGGTTTTAGATATGGTAGTTAGACATCTCCCCAATCCGGTAGAAGCTCAAAAATACAGAATTCCACACCTCTGGAGAGGGGAGGTGGAAAGTGAGATTGGCCAATCAATGGCCAGCTGCGATCCAAAAGGAAAGATGGCAATGATTGTCACAAAGATCATCATCGACAAACACGCTGGTGAAGTTGCAACTGGTAGAGTTTGGAGCGGTACCGTAAAGACTGGACAAGAAGTTCATATTATAACCGCAAAAAGAAAGGCTAGAATACAACAAGTTGGTATTTACATGGGCCCAGAAAGGGTTAACATGGAAGCTGTCCCAGCTGGTAACATTGTTGCTGTCACTGGTTTGAAAGATGCCATGGCTGGTGAAACCGTTGCAGAAGAGCCAATCGAGCCATTTGAAGCACTTCACTACACAAGCGAGCCTGTTGTTACTGTGGCTATTGAAGCTAAGAACGTTAAGGACCTACCAAGACTTATTGAGGCCCTTAGACAGCTTGCTAAGGAAGATCCAACCCTCCACGTTAAGATCGACGAAGAGACAGGCCAGCACTTGCTCAGTGGCATGGGTGAACTCCACCTTGAGGTCAAGTTAGTCCACCTTAAAGAACAATGGGGCGTTGATGTTGACGTCTCAGAACCAATCGTTGTCTATAGAGAAAGCATCACAAAGCAAAGCCCAATAGTCGAAGGAAAGTCACCAAACAAACACAACAGATTTTACATTGTGATCGAACCAATGCCAGATGAAATTTACCAAGCAATTAGAGAAGGTGAAATCCCTGAGGGAAGACCAAAAGATACGAAGGCCGTTGCAAAGAAGCTTGCCGAGTTAGGAATGGATTATGATATCGCCAGAGGTATTGTTGACATCTACAACGGAAACATGTTCCTTGACAACACAAAGGGTCTCCAGTATCTCAATGAAGTTATGGATCTCCTTATAGATGGTTTCCACCAAGCAATGGACGAAGGTCCACTTGCCAGAGAACCAGTCATGAAAGTCATAGTCAGACTTGTAGATGCTAAAATCCACGAGGATAACGTCCACAGAGGGCCAGCTCAGATTTATCCAGCAATTAGAACTGCCATCCACTGTGCAATGATGAAGTCCAACCCAGTTCTTTACGAGCCATACCAGAAGGTAGTCATAAACGTTCCATACGAATACATGGGTTCAGTCAGCAGAGAAATGAACCAAAGAAGAGGACAGCTCATTGACATGAAGCAGGAGGGTGAAGTAATGATCATTATCTCGGAGGCTCCAGTAGCCGAAATGTTTGGATTCGCTGGAGCAATTAGAGGTGCAACCAGCGGTAGGGCCTTATGGAGCACAGAGCATGCTGGATTCAAGAGAGTCCCAACTGAGCTTGCAGTAAACATAATAAGGCAAATAAGGCAAAGAAAAGGCCTTAATCCAAATCCACCAACTGAAAAGGACATCTGTCCACAACAGTGAAATCTTTTTTCTATTCTTCTATTCCCAGTATTTTTCTAACATTTCTAATAGCATGATCTTCTCCCGTCCTAAAAGGTAAGACTTGTAAAAAGTCAGCCCTATTTATAAATAGTTTGATTATTATTCAAATTGAGGCTCATCTATGGATACAATTTTACCAATTCTTCAGAATTTTTTGCATAAAATACATATAGATCCTTGATAGTTGTTATATTGGTGATGATCATGAACGCAGTTCAACTAATAAGTAGGGATATTGAAAGCACTATTAAAGTGCAGACAAAAGTGATAGACTACATGACTGATTTCTTCGTTAAAAAGGGTTTTAAATGGCTTTTACCTGTTATACTAAGCTCTATAACTGATCCATTATGGCCCGATCCAGCCTCAAGCAAAATGAGAGCGCCAGAAATAGACGCTTATGGGACTAGATTGAAACTGATGCACAGTATGATTCTTCATAAGCAGTTTGCTATAGCCATGGGCCTTGAGAAAATATTTGTCCTTTCTCCCAACATAAGACTTGAAGAGAGAGATAGGGATGATGGGAGACACGCGTATGAATTTACTCAAATTGATTTCGAGATAGCTTATGCAACCATGGATGATGTTATGAGCCTTATAGAAGAACTAATAGTAGGACTCTTTAAGGAAGCAAGAACCTGGAAAGAACTTGGTGAGAGAGACTTACCCAAAGTTAAGGTACCATTTAAGCGTTTTACTATGGCTGAGATTGAAGAAGAATTTGGCGACGATGAGAAGGCGAGTAAAGCCATGGAAGAACCATTCTGGATAACGGACATTTCTAGGGAATTTTACGATAGGGAAGATCCGGAAAAGCCTGGACACTTTAGAAACTACGATCTAATTCTGCCAGAAGGCTATGGAGAAGTTTCAAGTGGTGGAGAAAGAGAGTGGGAATATGAAGTGATACTGAGAAAACTAAAAGAGAGTGGATTAAGCTTGAAGGCATTTAGGCCCTATCTTGAGGTTGCAAAGGCTGGAAAGCTCAAACCTTCTGCTGGAGCTGGCATAGGCGTTGAAAGGCTCGTTAGGTACATAGTTGGCGCAAAACACATAGCTGAGGTGCAACCCTTTCCAAGGATTCCCGGGATTCCGGCAGTTATCTAATAAACTTCCTTCTTTTGCTAAGTTTTCAAATTATTATGTCAAAGTTAAAAGAGCTCAGATCAAAAACAAAAACATGAACATGAAAAGGCTTTCATTTTTGTTGTTAATACTCATTTTTAACTCCCCAAGTTAGAGCAACTTCCATTGATGAGGCTAAAAAAGA
>QMUF01000050.1 GCA_003663525.1 Thermococci archaeon
GAAACGCTCCTGTCCTCGTACTCCCCGCTGACCGTCTCAATGCGGTAGCCCCTCTCGCGTACGTAGAGGTTCACGTTTATCCCAAGCCTCTCAAGGTCCTTCTTGAGTTCCCTTAGCGTCTCCTCCTTCCCGTAGAAGCCCAGGTAGAGCCTTCCATTCATCTCGCTGAGGTGGCCGTCGCCGAAGGCGAAGCCGAGTATTCTCGCGAGAGTTCCTATCCTTGGATCCTCCCAGCGGAGTGGCAGAAGATCTCTCTCCTTCAGGAACTTCACGACCTGCCCATCTGCGTCGGCAAACTCCTCCTCGCTCAGAATAACGCCTCTTCTCTCCTCGAACTCAACGCCCTCGAATGGGTAAACGAGAACCTCATCGCCCTCCTTCACATTCCCAAGGTAGACGTAGCCCTGTGGAGTCAGAACCGAATGCTCCTTGCTACCTTCTATGAGTCTTCCCGACTCAGTAATGATTCTGACGGCGAGCTCGTTCTCTTCAACTACCCTCTCCGCAACGAAGATCACATCGGAGAAATCGTTGTGGCCCTCGTCGATGTCATAGACCCTCAGGCCCTGGAGCTTGAACTTCTCGGGCATCTCCTCGATATTGACCCAGTACCCGTGCTCCGTGAGGACTTTTGAGCCCGGGGCGAGGCAGTTCACATCATATCCTACCCCTCCAGGGCTTATAACACCTTCTTTCACATCAAAAGCGGCCACACCACCGATTGGGAAACCATAGCCTTGGTGACCATCGGGCATGACAATGGAATATTTGTAAATCCCAGGAAGCATGGCCACATTAGTGGCCTGCAATAAAGTTTTATCTTTGCGCATTTTTTGGAGTAATGCATCATCTGAATAAACTCTCCCTGGAACTCGCATTCTCTTATCGAATTTAGGGATTTCCCACCTAATTTTATCAATTCTCTTTAGGGGTATCTCCATTATGCTCACCTCCAAATCAAATAGCACTCAAATATTTAAAAGATTATGTTATTTAGGAGCTATTTTCCTCTCCTTGGGCACATAATTTCTGATAATCCCGTCTCTTGCCTTCCCACAACCGAGATAATATTTACCCCACTTTAATATTACCCAGCCCTTAATTGGAGTCTTAATTTTCAGATCTTCTCCTGCCAGCCATTGAATCGCCTCATCTTCACTAACCTCAATTATGTTTCTTTTAGCCTTTGGGCCGACTAAAAAGGCTCCTTCTATCGTAAGTCGGATCCCATCACTTTCTATTTTTCCAAAATAAAGACCTTTCTCTGTGTATACCCTTGGATTAAATGGACATTCTTTATATGCAAAAATCCTCCGGTTTGCCTTAACTTCGAAGATTAAGTCAGGTGCATAACCATATTGCCCTATGAGCATTTCTTTTACTTTTTTACTCATGGTTTTCTTATCTTCGCTACAAAGAACGCCTCTGTGTTGTTGTCCTGAGGGTGAAGTCTTAGACATTTTCTCACCTCCTCTGAATATTCCTTCCCATCGAACTCCAAAACCGGAGGAGTAGGGTGTAGGGGGAGGTCTATTTTCTCAATCTTCGCGTCAGTTTTACGAAGAAGATAATCTACAACTCCCTCGTTTTCAAGGGGATCTATTGTACATGTAGAATACACAAGCACTCCTCTAGGCTTTAAAGCTTTATAAGCTGCCATTATCAGCTTCTTCTGGATATTAGAATAAGTTATTACTTTTTTCATGCTCCAACTGGAGAGGAACTTAAAGCTTTTCCTTACCATTCCTACACTTGAACATGGAGCATCAAGGAGTATTTTGTCAAAAGTATTTTCAAATCTACCAAAATAGGCCCCATCTTTAACTGTAACTCTAGTATTCAAAACCCCAAAACGATTTAAATTTGCTATTAAGACATTAACACGCCATTTTTTCATATCATTTGCTATTATACATCCCTCATTCTCCATGTATTGAGCTATTTGAGTGGTTTTTGCACCTGGAGCTGCTGCCATATCAAGAACAAGCTCTTCCGGTTGTGGATCAAGCACCACCGGTGGTATCATTGAAGAAGCCTCCTGAGGAAAAGCAAGACCCAATGAGTACTCAATCATATCTCCAAATTCTCGAGTATTTATAAAAAAGCCCTCTTTTACCCATGGAATAGGCTCTAACTCATACCTTTCCTCTAATCTCTCCTTTATATACCCTAAAGGAGCTTTCAAAGTGTTTATGCGTATGCTTTGCTTCAGTGGTGCCAGCATAAGATTCCAAAATTCCTCACTATTATCAAGTTCAGAATACCTCTCATAAAATGCTTTGTTCATTTCGAGCACTTTTTCCATGAAACCACCTCATATGTCCGGAACAAGTTGAGTCATCCAAGTGCCCTCTTCAAATTGTTTTATGTTCATTTCATGATATGTTATTGCCTTGACCTCTTCTTTGGGTTCGTGTTTTTCACTTAAAGCCTCACCATAAGCCTTTGCTTTAAGTTTATAACCCTCTTTTGTCTTTTCTATCTCAACCTCAAAATCTCCAAATACTAAACCTTCTGTATCATGAAGGATTAGGAGTTCCTCAAGAAAACTGTAAAGCAGAGCGTATAAATCCTCCCCCTCTACCTCAATCTCTCGCATCTCTTTTCGATCAACCTTTCTTACATCTACCATAACATCGAAAAGTGCAGTTGCAACAGCCTCAAACGCCTCTTCCAGTGTATCCCCATAACCCCTTATTCCAATATCTGCGGTATGTTCGTAGTGCTCCCATCTCTTCATTTCTCTCACCCGATAGATTAATATTTACCTAAGTTTATTAGGATTAGGGGCGAATTATCATGAGAGAAATAACCACAAAGAGAATTATAGAAATGAAAGGAAAAGAAAAAATAACAATGGTCACGGCTTATGATTATCCATCGGGCCTTATAGCAGATAAAGCGGGAATTGATATTATCTTCGTGGGAGATTCTCTTGGAATGGTTGTTTATGGCGATGAAAACACTTTAAACGTGACTATGGACCAGATGGTATATCACACCAGAGCCGTAGCCAAGGCCGTTAAACGAGGTTTAGTGCTTGCAGATATGCCATTTATGAGTTATGAAATAAGTGTGGAAGAGGGTATGAAAAATGCTGCCCGATTGGTTCAAGCTGGAGCAGATGCAGTGAAGATTGAGGGTGGCTATGACCATAAAAAGCTTGTTAAAAAGCTTGTTAGGAGCGGCATACCTGTTATGGGCCATACAGGACTTACTCCTCAGAGATATCTACGTTTAGGTGGCTATCATATAACCGGAGAAACTGAAGAAGAAATTGAAGAGATCATTAGAGATGCAAAGAGTCTAGAAAAGGCCGGAGCTTTTGCTGTTGTTTTAGAGTTTGTGCTTTCAGATGTAGCAAAACTCGTCACAGAAGAGGTTAAAATTCCTACCATCGGAATAGGATCCGGCCCATACTGTGATGGTCAGGTGTTAGTCTGGCATGATCTGCTTGGCTTTTATGAGCATGCCCCTCCATTTGTAAAAAAATATGCAGATTTGAGAAGTATAATCCAGCTAGCACTTGAGAATTACAAAGAAGAGGTAAAAGATGGAAGATTCCCTAGCGGACAGTATTACTGGGAATTCCTAGATAAAGATGATTTTGAAAAGAAGAAAAAGAGAGCTATGGAAAGACTAAGCCAAGAAGAATCCGAGAAGTGGTCACCTTGAATTGGAAAGAGAAAATTAGAACTGAACTCTTCAACATTACAATCCCCGGAGGCTACGCAGATAAGGTTCCACATAGGGAAGACATTTTAGATTGCTCCCTTGGAACAAATCCTTTTGGAACCTCCCCGCGAGTAAAACAAAAGCTGAAAAATCTAGAAATAGAAATTGCCAAATACCCTGATGTCCATTATACTGAGCTTAGAAATGCCCTATCAGACTACTGGGGGATAGAGAAGGATAGTATTTTCTTTGGATACGGCTCGATGGGCTGCTTCGAGAAAGTAAATAAGTTTGCCATAAAAAATGGTGCTAAAGTTCTTGGAATATCCCCTCAATATACAAGATACATAAGCGATGTAATCGTTATGGGTGGAATCTATGAATCCGTGCTTCTTAAGGCAGAAAATAACTTTAAAATCGATATTGGAGAGATTATAAACTCAATGACTTCTGAACATGCACTGTTTTACCTTGACAACCCTCATAATCCAACTGGACAACTGGTAACACTCAAAGAAGTTGAAGAGATCGTGGAAGAGGCCAAACGAAAAGGTGTTTTAGTGTTGATAGACGAAGCTTATGGGGATTTTGTTGACAAAAAACAATCAGCCATAAATCTAAACGCAGATAACTTGATTGTGTTACGTTCATTCTCCAAAGGGTTTGGGTTGGCCTCTATGAGGGTGGGATATGCAGTTATAAGGAACAGAGAACTTAGGGAGCTCTATAAAAAAGTGGATCTTCCATTTCCAATAACAGCGACAGGTGAGGCCTTAGCGGTTGCGGCTCTTAGACATCAAGAATTCCTGGAAAAAAGCAGAAAACAGATAGCAGCTATAAAGGGAAGGATAATTCAGGAACTCAAAAAGATGTTCCAAATACCTGAAACTCATCCACAAACCCCAATAATGCTTGTTGGCGGAGAAGGGGACACTTATCATTATTTTTTGAAACGGGGAGTACTAACAGTACCTGGATCAGCGTTCAAACCTTTGGATAACTCTTATGTTAGATTAAGGGTTCCAAAAAATGAAGAAGAACTTCTAAGAAGACTCTTTTAGTTCACTTTTTATTCTACTTACCATCAAAGTGCCCACAGTTATTAAAATAAATCCAACCATATGATAAGATGTGAAGGTCTCTCCCAACACTATAGCGACCCCAATTGCCACTGCTGGGGCGGGTGTAATTATAGCAGTGGCTTTTGAAAGGTTTATGCGCTTTATTGACAGATACCACACAACCTGGCCTAGAGAAAGAATGAGGGCTTCAGCTATTGCAAATTTTGAAAATTTAAGTCCCCGAGGAAGTGCCAAGAGCAATAATAATATTCCTCCGAAGGTGTTTCTAAAAGCTGCTATGAGAAATGGATTATATGGGAGTCTCTTTGCTATCACATGGCCACTTTGCCAAAATAATGGAACCAGAAGAAGGAGTAGATCGCCTTTTCTAGGAACAATGACTTTTCCTTGTGTTATCACCAACGTGAGGCCCAAAAGGATTAAAATAGACCAGAGAATTTGGTTCTTTGTTATTTTTTCTCGCAGTATGATATAAGATAACATAAAAGAGAAGAGTACTTCAGCTCTCGTTATTAATGAAGCATTTATCGCGGTGCTAAGTTGCGCTCCATATGAATATGCTATGTATGCTAATGCAGTTCCGAATACTCCTACTAAAGCAGCTTTTGGAATATATTGTGGACTTTCTCTGGCTTCTTTCCAGCTTGAAGTCGAGAATACAATTGGCCATAGGATAAGAGAAGCAATAATCGCGGAAAATGCAGCAAAACTCATAGGATTTGTGGGATTTGCTTTTATGACTACAGGTTCTATCCCATATAGAAACATTCCTAAAAAAGCTAAAAGGGTGCCTTCAGTCTCTCTGTTCATCCCAGCCACCCAAGAGAACCAAGTTTCTCTTGTATAACTCGAAGATGAATGTTATAAGACGCTCATATAACGGTTCTGCCTCTTCACCAAATCTTTCCTTTACTTTCTTTCCAATTTGCTCTATTGTTCTCGTACCATCACAAAGATCCCATACAAAAGTTCCCAACTCATCAAGTTCAAGTCGCCTATACTCCCCATGGAGTTTTCTCGCAAGGAAGTCCAATTTGGATTTCATTGGGATTAGAAGGTAATATTTACCATTAATTTTTCTCAGCTCAATTTCATCATTTCTTTTTGGAATAAGTGCGAGATATTCATCCATTGTACCGCCCCCAAGGGGAATGAGAAGAAGAGATTTATAAGAGTGTTGGCGCCGGGGCAGGGATTTGAACCCTGGCGGGCTTAACGCCCACGGACTCTCCAGGCCCGCGCCTTCCCAAGCTAGGCTACCCCGGCGCTAAAAATAATGAGAATTATGAGACAAGCTCAATCTCAATAGTTACATCTTCAGGAACACGAATCCTCATAATTTGTCTCATAGCCCTCTCATCAGCCTCAATGTCAATAAGCCTTTTGTGAACTCTGAGTTCAAATTTATCAAAAGTTGCACTTCCCTCCCCATCTGGGCTTTTTCTTGTAGTGATCCTTATTCTCTTTGTGGGTAATGGTATGGGGCCACTCATTCTAACCCCAGTTCTCTCTGCAATTTGCTTGATTTGATCTGTAACATCATTAAGAGCACTTATGTCCGTGCTCGCCAGTTTAATTCTTGCCTTTTGCATTTTTGTCACCTCTATAAGATCTAATGACAAAATCAATAATTTTAAAGGAAAAGGCTAGAGAAGGGCTTCACTCGCCCTTCTGGATGGATATGACCATACCAGCTGCAACTGTTTGGCCCATGTCTCTGATAGCGAATCTACCTAGCTGTGGTAGTTCTTTAACTGGCTCAATGACCATTGGCTTGGTTGGTCTGAGGACCACAATAGCTGAGTCACCGGTCTTGATGAATTGTGGGTTCTCCTCAACTATGTTGCCTGTTCTTGGATCGAGTTTTGCTAAGAGTTGTTCGAATCTAACTGCAACCTGGGTTGTGTGAGCGTGGAGAACTGGAGTGTAACCAATTGTGATAGCTGTTGGGTGGTTGAGAACGATAATTTGAGCCTTGAATGTGTCCTTTGGCTTGATAACTGTTGGTGGGTTGGTTGAGTGACCAGCAACGTCACCTCTCTTAATGTCATTCTTACCAACACCTCTAACGTTGAACCCAATGTTGTCACCTGGAAGGGCTTCGGGCATTGACTCGTGGTGCATCTCAATGCTCTTAACTTCACCTTGTATTGCCTTGTGGAAGATTGTTGATGCAGGCTCAAAGATAATTACGTCACCGACCTTAAGTACTCCTGTTTCAACTCTACCAACTGGGACTGTACCGACACCCTTAATTGAGTAAACGTCTTGGATTGGGATTCTAAGTGGTTTGTCAACTGGCTTCTCTGGCTCTGGAACTTTGTCGAGAGCCTCAATGAGCGTTGGTCCTTTATACCAGGGCATCTTGTCGCTCTTCTTAACGACGTTGTCACCCTCCCAAGCACTAATTGGGATAACTGCGAAGTTCTTGTAACCAAGCATTTGTAAGAGCTTTGTAACTTGGTTTTTAACCTCATTGAACCTCTTCTCGTCATAGTTGACTGTATCCATCTTGTTTATACCAACGATTATGTAGTTGATACCGAGTGTTCTTGCAAGGAATGCGTGCTCCTTTGTTTGTGGCATGACGCCATCTTTTGCATCAACGATCAAAATTGCAACATCAGCCTGTGAAGCACCAGTAATCATGTTCTTAACGAAGTCTCTGTGACCTGGAGCATCGATAATTGTGATGTATCTGTGTGGAGTCTCGAACTTGGTGTGGGCAACGTCAATTGTAATACCTCTTTCTCTCTCCTCCTTAAGTCTGTCCATAACCCAAGCGAACTTGAATGACTTACCCTTTTCACCCATTTCCTCGAACTTCTTGATGATTTGCTCGGGAATGTTGGCTGTATCAAAGAGCAATCTACCGATTGTTGTACTCTTTCCGTGGTCTACGTGTCCGATAAACACTATATTAACATGTGGCTTCTCCTTTGCCATCTTAACACACCTCCAAAGTTATTCCTAACTCTATTCACCAAAGTGGGTTTTTAAAGCTTTCTCTAAACCTCGGCTCTCTCAAGCGGGAAACCCGCATTTTTTAAGAGAGCCTCATGAGCTCATGGAGGAATAAAAAATAGGGTTTAAAAAATTAACTAATTGTATTTCTCAGTTAGAATTTCGTCTAATAGCGTAGCAAGGCTATTGATTATTAATCTCAACCAATCTTCATCCTTTAACGCTCTCTCCTTCCAATATGGAAGAGTTATCTTTGAATATTCTATATTCGGAGTGTATACAACTACAACTTTGTATCTGCCCCCTATGGAAAATACCAGTCTTTTACTCCTCCCTGTACGGGTTTTATACTCCATGAAAAATAGTAGTTGTTAATGATTTCCTCTCTTGGGTGAAGAATCCTTAGATTTTCATCTGTTGGAGGTAAAAGCGAAGGTCTTAGACCAGCGTATTTAATTTGACTTCCGTTTTCAGAGTAAGTTTCAATGTGCAAACTTATCCATCGCATAGAAGAGACTATTCTAACATCGTGTTTCCAATATTTCTTAACCTAATGATTACAGTGAAGCTTTCATTTGGAGTCAGAATTTTTGGAGAAACAGATACGTAGAGAGAAAGATTTCCGTGGGAGAGGGAATTAGCAGATGAAGTCACATTTAACCCGTCCTCTGATTTCATCGTTATGTTGAAAAGAAAAATAGTACAAAAATATGAGGATTAATGTTTATTATCTTATATTTACCACCTATTTAATCCGGAAATACGTTTTAAAATTAAAAAACTTGCTTATCACTCAATGAGTGATCAAAGCAGGGAGTATACTCGGTAAGCTCTAATCTTCCCTGTATAAAAATCCTTCACAAATATTATATTGTTGACTACAGCTACTTGCCCTGGAGTATAGCTAAGTCTTTTGCATGCAAGCTTTATCAGATTCCTAGTGTAGACGCACAATCCTCTTTTTTCATCTCCTGGTGGGTTCACGAATGAATAAATCACAGCAATATAATTTTCTCCAACTCCAACCTTAACAAGTGCCCTTAAATTTTCCCCTTTCCAAGGTTTTGCAACTCTAGTTCCTTTTTCAATTTTATATTCTCTCAGGAGATAAACGTACCCTTCAGCACTGGCAACGTAACTTAAACAGCCTCTCTCCTTAACGTCTGTTATTAATCCAGTCTTTGGACAGAAATATTTGAAATTTCCGGTTTCTGCTTCAATCCAGTAGACACACCCATCTCCAAGTATGATCTTCCCGTCATGGTAGTACTTAAACCACACTGATCTTCCAAGATATCTCTCCCATTTTTTGTTCAGGAAACTGTCAAGAAAGAGCATGTCAGTGCTAGGAGCATAAGGATCACCTGGATATCCAGCCATTAGAAGAATTCCTTCAGGAAAACAGAGATATTCGCCAAAGAATCCTCTGAGGGTATATGTTTTTTCATGTATGGTAAAAATTAACATAGTTGCCTATTTTGTCTCTTACTTCTTTGATCTCGATTTTCGCTGGACACTCCTTAAAATTCACTTCTCCAAATCTTGGCATATTTTCGACTTTTGTTTCGATGATAAGAGCTCTTGAGAAAAGCACCACATAGATGAGAATAACAACGATCACCCCAAGAAGGAGTTTTCGAAGACTCATACCAAATCTCTCCTATGAGGGCACTACACCCATATAATTAATAATATCAAAACTCAAATATGTTTTGGTGATCCAAAAATGGGTGTCTACATTTTCACTCCCGAAGACCTTCTGAGGTATGAGACGATAAGCAAACATCAGCTTGACATTATTAAGGAAGCAATTCTGAAAAAAGACGATATCCTGGTTGTTGGGACAAGCAGGGCAGGTAAGACAAAGCTTATCGAAGCCATAATTCATTTAATTTCAGATGACTGGAAGATAGTCGTTGTTACTGCCTATGGGGAGTTTAAGCCCTTTAAAAAGAACATCCATGTGATAGACACTGAGTTCAACGAGAAGAGCACCAAAAATAGAACCAAAGAAGTTATAGAGGAAATCAAGAAAGTTAACCCAGATTACGTTGTTATAGACACTCTCCATACAATTAATATTCCCTATCTCTTGGACAAGATTATTGATGATTATCCATTCATAATCTCCTCACTTGTCATCTCAAGAGATTTAGTTGAAGAAATAAAGCACTGGCTTAGAATCGACGACAATACCCTTGCAAGGTTCGAACTA
This sequence comes from Thermococci archaeon, assembly GCA_003663525.1. Classification (GTDB taxonomy): domain Archaea; phylum Methanobacteriota_B; class Thermococci; order Thermococcales; family Thermococcaceae; genus Thermococcus_A. The sequence goes on from QMUF01000050.1 coordinate 9,937, forward strand.
GTTATCGAGCTTTATAGAGACATAAAAACCAACTTAAGAAAAGTAAATGCAATTTATAGAGTAGTAGAAAAAGATGGAAAAATAGAGCTGGAGAAGGTAGCTTAGGCCTTTGCCTTTAATTCTTCTATCACTTCTTTCAGATTTTGGAGCATCTCCTGTATATCCTCAAATGTCACGTAACCCATATTTCCAATTCTGAAGGTTTTCTCCTTTATTCCTTCACCATAACCCTTGGCAAGCTCA
>QMUF01000051.1 GCA_003663525.1 Thermococci archaeon
GCTGAGGTTCAGAGATTGCCATTTCCAGAAAGCGCGTGGTATTGGAAGCCCAATAAAGGAGGCGGGGTGGCAATAGATTTAGGCGTTCATGTTACAGATTTTCTCCGTTGGTATTTTAAAAGTGAACCTGTTGAAATTCTAGGCATAGGAAAGGCAATAAGAAAAGAAGCTCAAGTAAACAACACATATGATCACTTCTTAATGATGATACAATTTGAAGGTAATAAAACCGGACTTGCAGAAGTTAGCTGGGCGTACTCCTACCCCGCCCGTTATGGGGTCTTTTACCATCACTTAGATATCTTAGGAAAGAATGGGAGGATCAGATACACTCCCCTGGATACTCCAGTAGTGGGAGTTGTAAAGCACCAATTCGAAATGCCAAGGTTTTCTCCATTACTCTCAGCGTTTCCTGAAGCATTTGAAGCAGAACTAAGGCATTTCTTCAGAGTGATCATGGGTAAAGAAGAACCAAGAATAACGGCAAAAGATGCATTAATCGCCCTTCAAATAGCAGAAATTGCCATAGAATCTGCAAAAAGAGGAGAACCTCTCGAGTTTAAGGGGGTGAGGGAATGATAAACGTTGGAATAATTAGCTATGCCCATCCTCACGCGTTAAGATATGGAACAACTTTTGCATCAAACCACAAAGCAAAGCTATATGCAATCTCTGGGGATGGAGCAAACACTGATATTGCAAGAACCGAAGCCCAAAAAATGAAAGCAAAATTCTACTCAAACTACGACTCCCTCCTGAAAGATGAAAAAGTGGATGCGGTTTACATAGCTATTGAAACTTATAGGCATAAAGAAATCGCCATAAGAGCTGCTGAGGAAGGAAAACACATCCTCCTGGAAAAACCCATAGCACTAACACTTGAAGATGCCGATAAAATTATTAAAGCAGTAAAAAAGGCCGGTGTAAAGCTCATGGTACCATTTAACCCAAGGTTCACGGTACCCCTTAAAAAAGCAAAAGCAATGATAGATTCCGGTGAGATAGGAACTCTTGAGTACATATATGCAATTTCAGAGTATGTAAAACCGCCAATATTCCTTGAGGGCTTGGATATGAGTTGGTTTTTAGATAAAAACAAATCTGGCGGCGGAGGATTCATGGATACTGCACCTCATGGCATAGACTCCCTCCTTTGGCTTGTAAACGACGAACCGAAGAGTATCTATGCGAGCATAGGATCAAAAATATTTGGATTTCCTGTGGATGACATAGGCACTGCAGTACTAGAATTCAAAAATGGTGTTGTAGCAGTTCTTAACGCTGGATGGGCGAACCCCAAAGGATATTCCTATGGCTTAGAGATAAAATATTATCTCTTAGGAAAGGAAGGCTTCCTTGACATCAGAACAGCTTATCCCGACTTTACGGTTTACCAAGACAAAGCTGAAAAAATATACTGGGAAAGAGCAGATGTTAGTGGAATTGTAAACTCTTTCCTGAACTCCATAATAGAGGACAAAGAACCCCTGATAACTGGAGAAATGGCTAAGAAAAACTTGGAAATAATCTTAGCCGCTTATGAATCTTCAAAAACTGGAAAACTTGTCAAATTTTAGTTTTTTCATTTCCCACTTTTCATTATACAACTACAAAAAGTGGTTTATATCACAAAACTTATATATTTTATTAGCAAACATATGGTGAACATTTCAGAGGTGATAGGCCATGAGCCGAAAGATAGGTTTTGCAGGAGTTTTGGTTTTAGTTCTTTTAGGAGCAATAGTGAGTGGGTGCATTGGCGGTGAAGAGACAACGAGCCCAACCACCACAGAACAAGTGACAATTAACTGGCTTTCAACACAACTAAACCCGCCAGAAGAGAGAGCATTTGTACAAGAACAGTTGCTTAAGGAGTTTAAAGATCAATCCGGAATTGATGTAAACTTCGTACCTATAAGTTATTCTGACCTGGCCACCCGACTTGAGGCCGAAGAACAAACTGGAGAAGTCACAATTGACCTTGTTGCTGATCTTCACGGCGGACTTGACTTCTTTAATTCACAAGCCTGGCTTGAGGACTTAAGTGGAAAGACCCTTGAAGGGAGAACATTCATAAGCACTTTTGAAAAATACGCAACAATAGATGGTAAGAAGGTTTACATCCCATGGATGAGTGCCACTTATGTAATGGTAGTAAATAAGAAGGCCTTTGACTACCTCCCAGCAGGTCTTACACAAGATGATGTTATGAAAGGAACTGAGAAGTGGGACTACAATGCTCTTCTTGAATGGGCCAAGAACTTAAAAGAGGCAACCGGACAACCGCAACTTGGATTCCCCGCCGGGCCAAAAGGGCTCCTCCACAGATTCCTCCACGGATACATATACCCAAGCTTCACAGGTTACCAAGCAAAGAACTTTGATAGCCCTGAGGCTGTCCAAATGTGGAATTACCTTAGCGAGCTCTGGCAATATGTTAACCCAGCAAGCACTACATGGGACGCTATGGGCGAACCACTCCTTAGAGGAGAGGTCATGCTTGCATGGGATCACACTGCAAGAATTAAGAACGCAATAGAAAGCAACCCAGATCAATTTGTAGTAGTTCCAGTCCCAAGAGGACCTAAAGGAAGAGGATTCATCCTCGTAGTTGCTGGATTGGCAATTCCAAAGAATGCACCACACCAAGATGAAGCCTGGAAGCTGATAGACTATCTTACAAAACCAGAAACACAAGTGAAGATTCTCGAAAACGTTGGATTCTTCCCAACAGTTCAAGAAGCAACTGGTGCAATCCCATCAGGCCCACTTAAAGTCCTTGCAGAGGGAGTCACAGCACAATCAGCAACGCCCGATGCAGTTGTAGCCATGATTCCAAACCTTGGTGAGAAAGGAGGACAGTTCACAGACGCTTACAGAACTGCATTCCAAAGAATTGTACTTAAAGGGGAAGATCCAGAAACCGTGGTCAAAGAACTTGGACCACAGATAAAAGCACTCTTCCAAGAGATGGGACAAGAAATTCCATGAGGGAGGTGCCATGAAGGTAAAATCCTCCTACATTCCCTATTTTTTAATTTTACCCGCATTTGCATATCTGCTGTTTTTTGTTGGATACCCCCTTGTTCAGGCTCTCTATACTGCATTCACTCAAAACGGGCATTTTTCCCTCGCAACTGTTAGAAAAACCTTTACCGATCCTTATTTTTGGGACGCTTTAAAATATACCATAAGCCTTGCGGGAGTTATTGTCCCAACCCAAGTGGCATTGGCTATAATATTGGCTCTTGGTGTTAATAGAGTTTTTAAAGGCAAAGATTTTACAATTTATGCTCTTACGATTCCCCTGACTATAAGTGATGTAGCTGCTGGTTTAATATGGTATTCTATGCTCTCCCCAAGTGGATTTTTAAACAAACTTCTTCTGAACATTGGCCTTATTAATAACCCAATCTATTTCTTCGGCTATCAATATAGACATATGGAGTTTTTGGCCATTGTTTTAGCGGAGCTTTGGAGAGCCACTTCGATAGTTTTTGTTATAATTCTTGCCGGACTTCAGATGATAAGTCACGAATACTTAGAAGCCGCGGAGGTATTTGGGGCAGATTACTGGACACGACTCAGAAAGATAGTGATTCCCCTCCTAAAGCCAAGCATCCAGAGTGCCTTGATAATCAGAACTCTCTTTGCGATGCAGATCTTTGGTATTGTATGGATATTAGCAGGAAGAGATATACCAATACTAGCTGGAGAAGGTTTCTACAGGCTTACAGAACTCAAAGAATACGATGTAGCATCAATATATGCCTTAGTTATAGCCGGGCTATCAATCATTCTGGGAGCTCTATATATCAAGTTCATGAAGGCTGAGTATCTGGAGGTGAGAGGATGAACGAGGAAACCAAGTTTATACTCAAAAAACTAGTATTTTATGCATTTATCTTCACTGTAGTTGCATGGATAGTTATCCCAATAATAATATCCACCCTCTATGGCTTTGCCCTCCCAAAAGATTACTACGATCCAAAAAAGATCCTCCCAACAAGCTTTACAATTAAATACGTGAAAACTCTCTTAATCACCTTAGGAGCCTTAGATGGCATAAAGAACAGCATTATTGTAGCCCTAATCACAATAGCAATAAGTTTTGCCCTCGGAATTCCAGCCGGATATGCTGTGGCAAAGTTCATTTTTCCAGGAAAAGATACAATAAAGCTATCTATAGTGGCTTTAAGGATGTTTCCAATCCCTGTAATGGCCATTCCCTTAGTAATTTTATACATCCGACTTCACCTCATTGATACCCTATTAGGTGTGGCATTAGCCCATACAGCAATGAGCCTCCCATTTGTTGTGCTAATAACTTCCAGCATCTTTGCTGGAGTTTCAAAAGAACTTGAAGAGGCCGCAATGGTATTTGGATTAACACGGTTAGGATCATTCTTTAAAATTACCCTTCCCCTAGCCCTACCGGGATTAGCTGCTGCTGCCATGTTCACTTTCGTTATGTCATGGAACGAGGTCTTTGTGGCTTCCATACTAACTCTAGCACATAGAACTTTACCGGCCCAAATTCTGTCAATAATGGCCGGAGCAAGTGGAGGGGCGGCCCCAGATTATTACAAATTTGCAGCAGCTTTCATCATGATCCTACCCGCTATAACATTCATATTCTTCGCAAGGAAGTATCTAGTAACCATGTGGGGTATAACACTCAAGTGAGGTGAGAAAATGGTAGAAGTTAGACTTGAAAATCTGAAGAAGTATTTTGGTAATGGCAAGGTAAAAGCTGTTGATGGGATCGATTTAACGATAAAAGATGGGGAATTTCTTGTATTACTTGGACCTAGTGGATGTGGTAAAACCACAACACTTAGAATGATAGCTGGACTAGAGAGTCCAACTGGTGGCAAAATATGGTTTGGCGACAAAGATGTGACTTATTTCTCCCCAAAAGATAGAAACATTTCCATGGTTTTTCAAAGCTATGCAGTATGGCCTCATATGACCGTCTATGATAACATTGCCTTTCCACTGAAAATTAAGAAGCATCCCAGGGATGAGATAGATAAAAAAGTAAAATGGGCGGCAGGAATGCTCCAAATAGGAAATCTTCTTGATAGATACCCCGCTCAACTCAGTGGAGGCCAAAGACAAAGAGTAGCTGTTGCTAGAGCAATAGTTGTTGAACCTGCTGTCTTGTTAATGGACGAACCTCTCTCCAACTTAGACGCAAAGCTTAGAGTTGCCATGAGAGCCGAGATTAAAAAACTTCAAACAAAGCTCAAGGTAACAACCATTTACGTTACCCACGATCAAGTGGAGGCCATGACAATGGGAGATAGAATAGCTGTAATGAATAAAGGAAAGCTCCTCCAAGTTGGGCCACCAACAGAAGTCTACTTAAAACCAAATTCCATCTTTGTTGGAACTTTTATAGGAGCTCCAGAAATGAACCTCCTCGAAGTAAGTATTAAAGAGAAAGAGAATGGCCTTGTACTTGAAGGAACCGGTCTGGAGATAACCCTCCCTGAGGAATTTAGAGAACTTCTGGAAAGATATATTAACAAAAGCGTCATCTTCGGAATAAGACCTGAGCATATGACTATAGAAGGTGTCTCAACTCTTGAACACGTCAAAAGAGCCAGAGAAATTGAAGGAACTGTGGATTTCATTGAAGCACTAGGAACAGATACCATAGTCCACGCTAGAGTGGGAGAAGGGAATCTTATAAAAATAAAGCTACCGGGACATATACCTTTAGAAATTGGCAGCAAAGTTAAAATAGTAGTTGATTTAGATAATATTCATATTTTCGACAAAACTACTGAAAATGCTGTAATTTGAGGGACGTAAGGATGAAGGAAGGCGAGCTCAAGGCACTCTTGAAAGAACTGGGCCTTAACAAGTACGAGGTAAATGCATATCTCACTTTAATTAAGCAGGGCCCCCTAACAGCAGGTGAGCTCGCCTCTCTCTCCAAAGTCCCCCAACCCAGGGTTTATGATGTTGTAAGGAGCTTAATGAGTAAGGGATTTGTCGCAATCACAAGTGATCGTCCTAAAAAAGTGGTTCCAATTGATCCTGAGAAAGTTCTCAACTCCATGGAACAAAATTATGTGAGAAAATTAGAAACAGCAAAAAAGGAACTCAAAGCAATATACACTCCATACGAAAGCAGTAGGGAAGTGATAATCGTAAAAAGTAAAGCAGTGCTAGAGAATTATATAAAAGAAGCAATAAAAAATGCAAAATACCATCTCTCCATAGCCATTCCTAACCTATTATTGAAAAAAGTAACACCACTAATAAAAGCTAGAAGCAGGGAAATCGCAATTGATCTTTTCGTTTATGGAACAGAACAAGTCCCCAAAGTGGCAGATAAAATAAGAAGTAGAGATGTCGAAGATCCAATAATAGCAATACAAGACAAGGCTCTTGGGATTTATGCTCCTCCTGAGACTTTCAAATCAACAAATCGAACTTTAAGAGGATATGCACTGATAATAAAAGATAGAAACCTCCTTTTTATGTTGGATCGATATTTTTATCATGCCCTCTGGCCCACTGGTAAGCTAATATACAAAAAACGTGGAAAGCTTAAATTGCCAAAAACATATATACACATCCGATCTCTTGTAGAAGACCTCAGAGAATACAATTTGCTTGGAAAAAAAGTTGAAATAATTGGAAGATTCGTAAAGAGTAAAGAAGCTGTTAAACTAACAGGCAAAATAGTAGCCTTCTTCGAAAACGAAGGAAAAGTGGTATCAAACATAACAGTTGAAACAGAAAAAGGAGAAAAATACGTGATAGGAGGTTGGAATTCCTCGCTTGAGGATATTGAAGCCGAATTAATCACTCTTAAGGATTAAATTATCAAAGATACCAAATCTCTTATTGCTTTTTCTGGGTCTTTGGCTTTTGTAACGCCACTCGCTAAGAGGACTCCAACCGTTCCCAATTCCAAAGCCTTCTTAACGTCCTCACCAGTTGAGATTCCAGCACCGGTAAGAACCTTAACCCCTGGATTGACCTTTTTCACAAGCTCTACCGTGTTAGTTATCACCTCTGGCTTTGCTTTGCTAACCGGAATCCCAGTTCCTATAAGCTCAGGCGGCTCAACAGCAACGTAATTCGGAGTTAGAGCAGCAACTGCTGCACTAACCGCCGGATTGTTGCTGCAAACCATTGTCATTAAGCCGACTTCCTCCGCCCTTCTTATAGCAGCTTCTAAATCCGCAAGAATCATCCTATTTTCCGAATGATTAAGTAGAGTTCCAACGGCTCCAGCCTCTTTAACGGCCTCTGGTAAAACATGTCCCGTATGACTGCCGGGTTTTATTGGATCTATGTGCTGGGCAAAGACCGGAATCTCAACCTCTTGAGCGATTCTGTAGAGGTCAGCCAACTGTGGGGCAACCACAATAGTCACACCAGTCTCTTTGTAGACTTCTTCCGCTGCTTTAGCTACCTTTAAAGCCCTTTCTCCAGTAGCCTGGGCATATGTTTTAAAATTTATAGCAATAATTGGTTCCTCCAACATTTTTAACACCTCTAGATTCTTTAAATTCAAATAATAAAAAATTAGAACCTCCACTCAACTCCCAAGATTCTGCTATATCCCGCTAAAACTCTTCTAAGGTACTCTTTTGCCGTCACAACTTTGTCTTTCTTAAACTGCTCTGCCCATCTTTCGTTGCCAAACTCTTCCGCACCCTTTGCAACCAAATCTATAACCCTCATTGAATCCCAGAATACCGGCTCATAGCCGGCTTTCTTAAGGAAATTAACAAGTTTTCTTATTGTCTTCCTAGCCTGCTCCTCCATGTCTACGTTCTCTCCATAAGCTTCCATAAAGAGTGCCTTCAACACGGGCTTTGCCCATCCACGGTGGAATCTACACCAACCAACGTTGTCGTACCAGTATTCATAGAGGGCACTGGCAACTATCTTATTAGCCAGCTCTTCCGGCTCAAGAAACACTCCAAACTGGTAGAATGTCCAGTAACGACCTTGAATTGGCAGCGGTATGTAGTTTCCTATCGCCCAGTACATGGTAGGCACAATCTCTCCGTTTATTCCTATGGGCGTGTAAACTCCATAATCTTTGAAGCTTTCTCCATAGCTTAACCTGTCCTTGAACTTCTCATCAAGTATTTCACTTGCCCTTCTTATTCCCTCTCCAATTATCTTGGCGATTTCAGTTTCAGCAAAGGCAACCCTATGGGCTAATTCGGCAACGAGTTTGGCGTTCTTTTCACTGGTTTCAACAGCCTTTAGAATTAAGCTATCCTTATCAAACTCGGGCTTGCCACTAATTCCAACTTCTTCTGGCTTGAGCAATCCTCTATAGACAAGTTCCAAAACCCATGCTGCAGTACCTCCAAAGCTGATTGCATCAAATCCCATGGCATCAACCGCGTGAACACTTACATCACTCGCTCTAAGAGTTATCACCCCGCTGAGCGGGCCGTTTGCTTCTCTCGGCTCATACTCTATGTGGTGACCATTGGCGTATTTCTTACACACCACTGGACAGGGCTCTCCACAATTAGTCCAATTTTTGGTCTCTATCGCCTCTTTGTTGAAGGGTTCCCAGTAGTATTTCATTATGTTCTCATGAATCTTAATGCGCTCTTCCTTTGGAATATATGGCATCTGCCAGTTTAGTATCGGCACGAAATCCCCTTCAGCAGGATAGTTCCCTCCAAAAGTTCCTCCAGTCTTGAGCTTGGGATTGTACTTATATTTTACAGTTTTTTCGGATATTACCTCATTCATGGGTTTTTTATGAACTCCCTCTACTATGGACTTTGCAATCTTTATATTGCTTATATCCTCCTTCGGGAACTTCTTTCTGACTTTTCCTCCAAAGATTACGGCAACTACATTGTGAGCCCTTAAGAGAACGCTTCCAGTTCCACCTCTGGCAGCCCAATCCTCACTTCCAACAACTCTTTTTCCATTTCTAAGAGTTTGAGAAAATACTGCACCCATATTAGTATTCAAAGAAGCCGGCCCCACACAAGCAATCCTATACTCCATTCCCTCAAACTTATCATTAAAGTTATCAATGAGGTATTGAGTGAGTGCATAAACGCCCTCCTCTCTCTTATAGTCTCTCCAGATTTCAATAACCTTCTCAAGCTCTATTTCATGAAGCTCAACGTTTAACTTTTCTCCATCATTGGTGAGAATAAGCACTGTTGGTTTCTCTCGCTTCCCTTCGAGAACTACAAAATCAATACCTACTCTCTGAAATTGATAAGCGGCCCCTCCCATTGTTGAAGGAAAAACTCCACCATATTGGGATGATCTATACACAAAAGTCATTCTATGAGCTCCAGGGAGGATAGAACCAGCAAACGGGCCTTTGCCAAAAACCATCACATTTTTTGGGTCATAAGGATCTTTAAGCTCATAAGTTCTGTAAACCTCGTCATGAAGATATAGTGCATAGTCAATGATTCCATAAATTCCCTCTCGCTCAAAATCCTCCAGATTTATACTCTTTTCACTCAAGTTAATTTTAAGCACTGAAAACCTCATAGCACTCCCTCCAATACCACTCCGAGTGTTATGTAAAAAGGCAAATTATTTAAGATTTTTGGATACAAAAATGGGATTTTATCCTCCTGGAAGACCCCTTCCGAAAGGGAGGGGATGAAAGCCCAAAAGTTTAAATAATCTTTACTCTGTTGCATAGTAATGAGTGGTGCCAATGTACTTCACTCAAAAGAACCACTTGCGAGTGGACAAGAAGACTTACAAACTCCTCCGCATACTCACCCACCTATCTAAAGACCTCTACAACCTCACCCTATACGTGACTAGGCAACACTACGAGTTAAACGGCTCGTTCCTGCCTTTCGTTAAAGCTTACCACTTGGTTAAAGACAGCGAACCCTACAAACTCCTGCCAAGTCAAGTGGCGCAGCAAACCATGAAGATCGTGGAAAGAAACTATTGCTCATTCTTTAGGCTCTTGAGGGAGAGAAAGAAAGGTAATTACAATAGGCCGACCCACCCGCCAAAGTTTCTGCCCAAAGGCGGACACTTCGTCCTAATCTTCCCGTACCAATCCTTCAAGGTGAAAGACAGGGTAATCCTCACTCTCGGGCGAAACTTCGCCAGGAAGTACGGGGTAATGCAC
>QMUF01000052.1 GCA_003663525.1 Thermococci archaeon
GGTAGATGATGAGCTGAAAAGATTAAACTGCTTAAGACGCTCAAAGCTAGAATATGTCCGTTTTGCTGCTGTTGGTTGCTACGCCTTGGATTTGAAGTTTCTAACCATACTGGAAAATAACTGGGGCAAAAGTAGGAAGTTCATCCCTTATGCTCGCGAAATTAGGGATAAGTGGGAAGAGATTGCAAAGGATTTCTACTGGGGTTGTCATTCGGCAAAGTTTGGAAACTATATCTTCTACTCCTTTGGTAATCATGCCGGTTCAAGAAATGCTTTTCCCGATTTAGTCTGGTCTGGAAAAGTAGGGAAAGAAGAAGCAGAAGCTTTAGGTAGGGCACTTGAAAGCGAAAAAACAAGGAAATTTTAGAAAAATATGGATACGCTGGGATTTCATTCTTCAATAGGGATGATAAGAAGATGGCATGGGAGGTTGCTGGTAGAGTTGCAAGTGAAGTGAAAAAGCTTATAGCTGAAGTGGGAGAGCTGGAAGAAGATTTAGGCAAATTAAAAGCAAGTCAGTGGCGCACTTTTGAAGAGCTCTTCATTGAAGCCTGGCACTGGGTTTTTGGGTGGGTAAACAACGTTTTAATTAGGAAGAGCTACTTTGCAGAGCCAGAGGAAAGCGAAGATGGAGGGAAATACATTAAGTGGGTGTCCCTTTAGTGCATAAGGTTTACGACCTCCGCAATTCTCTTTGCCAAATAATCAACCAGCATTTGAGTTTTTGAGTCATTTACAGTTTCCCTTTCTTCTCGATATCCCGGCACAATAACGGCGCCAGCAATAATCGCTTGAGCATCCAAATTAGTGAAGATGTTAAATTCAGCTGTGATACTTCTGGTAATTTTTTCGCTGCGGTTAATCTTGTTCCGGAGATTCTTGACATCAGAGGAAGGGATAATCCAGAACACTCCTATAATTTATTCCATGGAGAAATCTCGGCACGTCGCTTCCCTTCAGAACTACCACATCTCTTGGGTACCTCCTCCCTGATGAGCCAGATTTTACCTCGACCCTCATATCGGGCACTACGGCATCTATTTCGTATCTATCGCTTCTAAAATAGTACATCCTCCTAAACTTCCTGTAAAGATGCTCTTGGACAGCCCACTCATAGAGAACAGAGTCTTCCAGTTTAACATGGGCCCACTCTGCAAATGCACGGGCCATAAGAGGGTCTCTGATTGCGAATTTTCTATTTTTCTTTGGAACCTCTTTTGTTCCTCGCTCTGAAAAGGGTATCTTCAAAACGGTTCTGAGCTCTGAGAGAACTTCAATGTAATCCCTTGCTGTCCCCCTGTTTATACCAACCTCTTCTCCAATTTCTCTGTAGGAGAGTGGACTTGGAGCCCTACTTATAATTGTCCCGAGGATTTCCCTTGCTATCTCCGGGTTCTTCTCCTTTTCGAGACTCCTCAAATCTGCTTTGATGGCACCAATGATGTCAGCTTTTCTTATCTTCCTGTTGAGGTATGCAACGTATCCTCCTGTTATCAGGTAGCCTCGGAAAGTTTCCTCACCCAGTTCACTGAAGTAATCTTCAGTTTTGTTTAGCAAGGCGTAGTATTCTCTAAAACCAAGGGGCATTACTTCAATTACCTTCCCACTCCCCATTCTGCCGGCAAAGTTTGAGGTGGCCCTATCTAGGTTCACAGAGACAGAACCCATTATTGTGATCACATCATTTTTGAACTTTCTCCTGTTTATCAGATCTATTATTGCCTTCCACCAGCTCCTAACAGACGTTACTTCGTCGAGAAAAATCAGCGAGCTTTTTATGTTCTTGGCCTCTCTAAGGCGGAGGTACTCTTCAAGAACCTCTCTGAGATCATGGTAGGTGTCTAAAATCGTGCAGTCGTAGTAAAAAACTTCGTAGGGGTTGCTCCCTTCTTTCAACCTCTCACGTAGAAGCCTCTCTATTAGAAGCTTCACACCAAGAGTTTTTCCGACCCTTCTCGGCCCGATTACAAAGTTCACGGAGAACGGAGTGAGAGACAGCTCTTTGATCCATTTTGGGATGTATTTGTGCTCCAGCTCTTCCCATTCTTCTATTTCAGGGTCTTCCTCGTGAACCCACCATGAATTGTATTCAACGATGTCCGGCATCTCTCCCACCTTTGTCAGTTAATAGTTCGCAAGTCTTTATAAACTCTTGCATAATTATATCCAGCAAGTCTTTATAAACTGTTGCCTGTTGTTATCAGTCTCATGTCTCCCATGAGTGGTTTCCTCAGAGGGTCTCATAGAATATCTCAACAATCATAGCCATTTTTTCTTTCTCTTCCCTCACCCCGCGCGCGAGGTTTTCACTTAAGACCTCTATCCACCCGTTCTCCCAGAGCTTCTTTTTCCAGATTAACTTCCCATCAAAGCCCAACTTGGCAACAATGGCACTCCTGTTGAGCTCCCCCCAACAAGTATTCCATCGTTAAGGAGTTGAATGGCCGTTTCGGCACCCTCTCCGAGCGTTGCTTCCCACTCACCGGTTAGAGAAACCCAAAACTCTCCATTCTTGTCGCCCGTAATGAGAATTTTGCCGTTCAAATCCCTGACATCGAGTGCTATTCTATTTCCGAGGGGTTTCTCCCCGATTATGTCTCCTTCCCAATTGAACTCAAAAGATATTACCTTCCAGTTGCCATCTTTCACGCTTCCTGTAAGAGTGAAACTATCTTTACCTTCAACAATACACCCGAACATCGCATCCTCCCATGTGCCAAGCGTTCTCTCTTGGAGGGAGTCGCCCTTAAATTCCAGAACCGAGACTCATAAGTGGATAAACCAAAGATGCGAGAAGAGCGTTGTGAAGCAGAATTAGTAGGAGAGGAAGCGAGTAAATTGTGTACCCTATGAGTAGAGCCTTTTATATCCAAGCAGATCTGCTATTCTACCTCCAGCAAGGTTCCCAAAAGCTCTCATCATAAGTGCAAGGCTGAAGATTAAGCCTATTTGAGTTTTGCTAATCCCCAAATCTAGAAGAAAATATTGGATGTACATAATCCAGAGGACATTTGAGGAGACCATTATCACATTTGAGAGCGTGATTAAGGGGAGATTTCTGTTCATCACTGCTTACTACTCAGAAAAGTTTTTAAGGTTTTGAGCGAGTTGTATTGAGAAAGAGGATGAGAGTCTTCATATCATCCTCTCTAAAGAATAAGGAGCTTAACAAAAAGGATAACTGAGGCTCTTGAAGAGCATGGGTTTGAAGTTTACCTTCCTCAGAGAGATACCCCACAATCTAACGATATAGAGACTGTCTTCAGGGCAAATGTTGAGGGTATTAAAAGAGCAGATGTTGTAGTTGCTGTCATAATCAATTATGGACGTGACTTTGGATTTGAAGTTGGCTTTGTTTATGGACTTGGGAAGCCAATAATCGGCCTAATAAATGATGAAAGTTATAAAGGGGACAAGATGATTGCAGGAGCACTTACAGATACAGCAAAAGGTTTGGATGAATTATTTTATAAAATAAAAAGCTTGGCAGGAGGTAAGAGGAGGCAGTGAAACCGCCACACTTATATCCCAATCCCGCCTAATTAAAGATATTTGTTATTCCTTCGACAAATCATCTAGAGGTAGGAGTTATGAAGGTCGCTCTAATCCCGATGAGAGTTAAAGTTAACGACTTTGAAACAAACTGGCAGGAGTTTAAACAAAGATTTAAAGAAGCTTTGGAATACAGTCCTGACATTCTAGTTTTCCCGAGTACTGCCTTACGGGCTTTAAAGAGTGGGATTTTAGCGGAGCGAAGCTTTATGGTGAAACCATCAATAGAGTCAGCAAACTTGCAAAGGAGAACTCGGTTTATGTGATCTTCGGCCTCCTTGAGCCTTACAAAAACTGTATTTACAACTCCGCTCTGCTCATCAATCAAGAAGGTGAAATTATTTTAAAGCACCGCAAGTTTCAAGAACCCATGAAGTTCTGCAGGGGCAACACGGTGAAAACCACTAATACCGAATTCGGGAAAGTCTCCATAATCATCTGCGGCGACCTTTACAACAAGCGCATAGCCAAGTGGGTAAAGAAGAAAAAGCCCGATTATCTCTTCGTGCCTATGGAGTACTCGCCAGAAACTGGAAACATCATCGAGGAAGACATCAAAGTAATGTCCGAAAGGGCTAGACTCCTTGAGGTTAAGACCTTTGTAGTGAATAGCTCTCCGCCAGGTGGAGCATGGGTATTTGATGAAAGTGGGGACCTTCTAACCCAAACTGCTAGAGATAATGTCTTAACTTTTAGTTTGTTTGAAAATATGTATTAATTCTGAAGATTTGAATAAATTTTAGTTATATTATTTGACATTTTTGAAAGAGTAAAGCTTATAATATTGTGCACACGTATACCATATTGGAAGAGCTATGAAATTCCCTTACAAGACTGTTGCTAGATTGTTTGGTATTTACATCTGTGTATTGATTATAATAACCACCACTGCAGGATTAGCTAATGGAAAATTAGTCAAAATGGAAGCTGAACAAGATGTGATTACTTTACAATTTAGAAATCCTGCATTTTATGAACTTTTAAGAGAAAATGCCACAAAAGAAAACAAAACTGTTGTTCAATACTACCATGAAAAGCTAGTAGAAGCAAAAGGACTTAATACAAACGTTTTCATCCGAGGAATCCAACTTCTTAAACAAAGTTGGGATGAGCTGAAAATGGCAAAAAATGTTCGGCTGGGAAGGGCAGTTTTAATCACTCTGGGAGTGTTACTGTTCTCTCTCCTTCTGATACTTTGTATAAGTATCACAGTTGGAATGAAAATAGCAACAAAATCCTCTTTTTTAAACTTCATAGAGAGTCTTGCTAGGTTTTTCAATGGAATCCCTTCTTGGTGGATTGCCGTTCTTTTTGTGTTCATCTTTGCTATCAAGTACAATATCTTTCCTGCAAGTGGGTTGATGAGCATGCCACCTGAAGATGGTTTTGGTTTAGCCCTCGATATATTAAAGCATTTAATTCTGCCGATAGCTACAATAGTTTCTGTTTTTGTTTGGGAGTTTATAGCGATAGTAGCTAGGGAAACTCAAAAAGAATTTGAGGAGGTTTATATAATCACTGAAATTGCTAAAGGAGTTCCAAATGCGGTCATCTATTGGAAACATATACTCAAAAATATTGGGATAACCTTGAGTTCTTTCACTGCTCAGAAGTTTGGGGAGATGCTTACGGATTATTTGGTATTAGATGCTTTTTTTCACTTCAAGGTTTGGGCTTGTTGTTGAAAAACAGTTTTGTTAGAGAGGTCATCCCGAACGTGGGGGTCGTGGTTAGCTTCAGACCATATCTGTTTTTTCCGCTTACAATAATTATAGCTACATTGTTCTTTGGTATTTCTTTGGTCATTGAACTGATAAAGGGAACACTTGATCCGAGGGTGACCTAAATGAAGTTAAACAGACACCAGAAAGCTGGAGTTGTCATTTTAATTCTTTTCGTTGCTTTTGTACTATTCAGTGAGCTAAGCGTATCCAAAACAGAGATCAACAATTGGGAAAATCCATTATACTGGAACAAATATCCCAAAAAAGCAAACCCAGTATGGTTCTCTATCTTTCGTGAACAAGTGCCCACCACTGTACTTTCCCCTTCAGAAGCGAGCAAAGTTGGAGAGGAATATTACCTTTTTACCTATGTTTACGTCCATCGATATTCTAGGCCCCCGAATAATATAGTATTCGATAGGATTGATCCGGGATATTATATAATCGAAATTACACGTCCAGATGGCATTAAAATAAGAATCTATGATGATGAACTTAAAGAGGGGGTTAATTTAAATACTGAGCCTAAAATGAGTATGCAAATATTTTCAGCTATGAGAGAACAGCTAAATCTTAAGGAGGAAGATAGGGTTATTTTGACTCCTATGAAGATTTTATTTGCAAAAGATGTCAATTTTGCAACATTAGAAGGAGCTTACAAAATAGAAGTGCTGTGCAACTGTGACAAACCTCCTCAAGTCATTGTTCAGGGAGAAGCTTATGGTCTCCTGGGAACTGACAATTACGGAAGGGACATATGGGTAGGTTTTGTTAAAAGCATGAGAAATACACTTTATCTCGCTTTGGTTACTTCCGTAATTATTGTTGTTTTGGGAGTTTTGATAGGTTCTATTTCGGGATATTTTGATAATGAGCTTTCCAAAGTTGTTACATTTTTACTTGAAGTCCTCACTGCACTTCCCGTACTTCCTATTCTGATTGTTATAACATGGGTAATATCAACTCAAGGAATGGGAGAAAAAGTTAGCGTACCCCCTCTGAAATTTATGTTACTTCTGGCATTTCTTTTAATGGGAAAATTTGCTAAAACGATAAGGACGATCACGATAAAAGAGAAAGCCAAAGAGTATATAATGGTTGAGGTGTCTCTAGGGGCAAGCGGAGTTTACATCCTAAGAAGGCATATAGGACCAGTGATTCTAGAACATGCATTGAGGCACTTCACATTTTTAATGCCCAGAATCGTTGCCTTGATTTCTCTCTTTGGATTTTTTGGAATGATCCCTGGGACTAATTGGGGTTCCTTCATGATTGAGGCAATGGAGCAAGGTGCATTATATGGAAGCAAATGGTGGTGGATTCTCTCGCCTGGTGCTGCAATGGCATTTTTAAGTTTGGGATTCACCCTCTTAGCTTTGAGCCCTAGTTATGAAGAAGAGGGCATAGAAGCGTGGTTGAGTTAAGGGAAAACTCTAAATATTCCCAATCATAATAATTCTGGTGTTAGTTATGGAACTCTATGATGTTAATGAATTCTGGAAGTTTGACCTTAGGGTTGGCCTTGTTAAGAGGGCTGAAAAGCTGAAGAGAACTAAAAAGCTCATAAAACTCGAAGTGGACTTTGGAAAGGAACAAAGGACGATAATAACTGGCTTGGCAGATCAATATTCTCCAGAAGATCTTGAAGGGAAAAAGTTTGTTTTCGTCCTAAATCTAAAGCCCAAGAAGCTATCTGGCGTGGAAAGCCAAGGAATGCTCATAGTTGCAGAAAGTGAGAACGGTAAGGTCTATCTGTTACCTGTTCCAGATGAAGTGCCCATAGGGACGAAGGTGTGGTAAATGCTTTTTGGAATTCCCCCCTCTGAAAAGCCACACCTTTACATCCTCGGAATTCCTTGGGACAATTCATCTTCTTATAGGCGAGGCTGTGCTAGGGGCCCAAGAGCAATAAGAGAGGCTACATCAGAGAAACTTTACAACGGCTTCAACGAGAGTCTTGTAAATCTTACTGAGTACTGGGGCTACAAGGATCTGGGAGATGTAAAAGCAGAGAGCTTTGGAGAACTCGTAGAAAAGGTTTATGAACTCATTAAAAGCCATTATACCGGAGAACTCTTTATTTTCCTTGGAGGCGATCATTCCATAACCTATGCAACCTTCCGCGCTTTGAAAAAGGTGTCTCAGGAGGAATTCGGACTCATATACTTCGATGCTCATCCGGACCTTTATCCTGAGTACGAGGGAGACAGATACTCCCATGCATGTACTGGGAGAAGGCTTGTGGAAGAGGGTTTTGTGAAAGGAAGAAACGTAGTCCAAATAGGGATTAGAGCTCCCACCAAAGAGCAAATCGAATTTGCAGAAGAGCACGGGATAAAAATAATTTTGGCCTCTGAGATATATCATTGTCAAAAAGTAGATGTGCCTTTTGAGAGGGCTTATTTTTCCTTCGATATGGACGTTCTCGATCCAGCTTTTGCTCCCGGAGTTGGCAACCCTGAACCCGGCGGATTAACCACGAGGGAGCTCGTTGAGGTTATAAAAAGCCTAAAAACGGAAGTAGTTGCCTTTGATGTTGTTGAACTCAACCCAAGTTATGATTATAAAGGCATAACTGCCTTCGCCGCTGCAAAGATAATTAGAGAAATTCTAGGAAAAACCGCGAAAAATGAGTTAACTTTGCATGTTGGGGGTTGATCTATGCTAAAGTGTACCGCATGTGGAAGGGCGTACTCCTTGAGAAAACCCTACCAGAGGTGTGAATGCGGCGAGCCTTTAGAACTTGAACTTTTCAAGAGCGTTCCCAGAATAGGAAAAAGGGTGTGGGAGAGATTTTCTGGCTTTTTCCCATTTGAGCTTAATCCAGAGCTGAGTCTTGGAGAAGGGGATACTGCACTAATAAAGGCAAAAAGGCTTTCAAAAGAGCTTGGAGTTAAACTTTACCTTAAAAACGAAACCACTAACCCCACATGGAGCTTTAAAGATAGGGGAACTTACCTTGGTATTCATAGAGCCCTTCAGCTTGGCTTCAAAAAGATTGGAACTGTTTCAACGGGGAACATGGCGGCGAGTGTCGCCGCTTATGGAGCTTACTCAGG
The DNA here is from genome assembly GCA_003663525.1 of Thermococci archaeon. GTDB lineage: Archaea > Methanobacteriota_B > Thermococci > Thermococcales > Thermococcaceae > Thermococcus_A. The sequence continues at coordinate 8,336 of QMUF01000052.1, forward strand.
ACTTGAAACATATATCCTTGTTTCGTCAACAATAGCGGAGGAAAAACTCAAGGCTTTGGAGGTTTATGGGGCAAAGGTCATTAAAGTTCGAGGCGATTATGGAGAGCTCTATTACAGGAGCCTTGAAATCGGGCGGAGAAAGGGTATATACTTCATAAACTCGGATGATCCCTTCAGGATTGAGGGATACAAGAGCATAAGCTTTGAGATAGCGGAGGAGGTAACGCCGGATTATGTTTTAGTGCCAACCTCCTCGGGAGGGCTTTTTAGAGGAATTGTAAAGGGTTTTCTGGAGCTTAAAGAGAGTGGCCTTATTGAAAAACTCCCAACTTTCGTGGCAGTTCAAGCGGAAGGATGCTCACCAATATGTAAAGCATTCATTGAGGGAGAAAAGAAAATAGAGCCCTTTGAGAATCCCCACACAATAGCCCACGCCATAGAAAACCCTTACCCTCCAAGCGGAAATGCCGTTTTAAGGCTCCTAAAAGAGCTCAATGGACTATGTATTACCGTAAGTGACGAGGAAATTCTCGATGCCCAAATGTCCCTTGGGAGTGAGGGAGTTTTTGTTCAGCCTGCTTCGGCAACTGGAATTGCCGCTCTTAGAAAGCTTTTCGAGAGAAAAATAGAAGAGAACGCAAAGGTTGTGAGCGTTCTAACGGGTTCCGGACTGAAAACTCTTAGTCACGTGAAAGCGGGCGGAATTATGGAGTGCAGTTTGGAAAAACTTGAAGAATGCATGAGGTGAAAGCGATGTTGATCGGAAGCGCAATGATGCCCCACGGAAATCCTGTTCTCAAACCTGAAGATGAAGAGACGAGAAAGCTTGCAGAGGGCCTTAAGGAAATTGGTAGGGAATTCTCAAAGGCAGATTTGTACGTTCTCATAAGTCCTCACAACGTCCGCATGAGTGAAGCCCTTGGGGTTATAATGGCCGAAAATCTAATTTCGTGGCTTGGCTTTGGTGAAGTGCAACTTCCGGGAGAATACAAAACTGAGAAAGAGCTTGCCGGAGAGATATATCAAAGAGCAAAGGCTAAAGGCCTACCTGTGGTTGATATAAACTTTGCATCACTGAGCGGAGAGTACTCTCGATTTCCTCTAACCTGGGGAGAGCTCATACCCCTCCACTTCCTGGAAAAGAGGCCGGTAGTACTTTTAACTCCTGCAAGAAAAGTTTCAAGGGAGACCCTTGTCAAATTTGGGGAAGTGGTTGGGGAAGTCTTGGAAGAATACGATAAAAAGGCAGCGTTCATTGCGAGTGCCGACCATGCACATGCACATGGCAATGGTCCCTACGGCTATGCACC
>QMUF01000053.1 GCA_003663525.1 Thermococci archaeon
CTTTTTATCTTCAATATAGTATCTTCCCTTAACCTTAACGAGCTTGTAAATTTCTCCTTCCTTTACTTCAAACCTTGGTTTTTCGAGTTCGAAGGTCTCGTAGCTCTTCATATCCATAAACTGAACTTCTCTGGGGGTTGAGCTTGTTGCCATCGCCTCAACTCTTTCGTGCTCTATAGTATCGATCTCGTCACGCTTTGCACTTTTCCAGTCTCTGTGCTCGTTTTCATGTGTGGAGAGATTCTTTAGGAACAATCCCTTTCCGTTTATCTCCTCTACTCTGTATATGTTCCCTTTTTTGTCGCCAACGATGTCTCCTTTTCTGAGCTTTGGGAGTCTAACTCTAACGCTCGTCCTGTAGACTTCCTTACTTGTCATTCTGTCCTGTCCAATCAGCTGATAGGCCTCACTTATGCTTCCTCCATATCTGTCCCTTATTATCTGAGCAAGCTTTCTTGCTGCAGCAGTTGAACCCATGTAAAAGTCTAAGCCTTCTTCTTTTTCTACCGTATCTTGAATGAAGCCCATTCTATCCCGTTTCATAATTTCGTCAACCTTCTCTTCAACGAGCTTTGAAATTTCGTCTTTCTCTTCTTTTGTTAGTACTCTATCTTCAGCTCTAGCTTGTAAAATTGCTTCAAAGTAACCTCCAAGGAATTTTTGACATCTCGGGCAAACCGTCTGCCTCACATAAACTGTGACAATCTTTTTCTCATGATGAAGTTCTTTTTGCATTTCATGGATTCTTGCTTTAATCTCCACTTCGTAGTTAATTATTGCTGGGAAGTATTCAATATGCCATTCAAGTGGCTCAAAGCTTATATGGGCAGTTCCTACGGGGAGCTCTTCAATTTCCTCAAGCTCCTCTCTCGGCACTATTTTTATATTCTTGACTCTTTCGTTGAAGGTAAGGTTCTCAATGAGGGCATTATCTGCCACCTCAAAGAGAAGCTCCTCAAGATTGTAAGTCTTTGGGTCGACCCAAGTGCCTTTAACCTTATAGCTTCCACAGTTTTGACATAGCTCGGTATTGATTTCATCTTCTATGAGAAGCACGGGGTTTTCTTTTCTAAAACAAACCTGGCAGAGGCCATCTATTAGTGGGCCTCCTTCATTCTCGCTAATCCCACACCTGTAGCAGAACCTTTCGCTCATTTTTCTCACCACTATAAGCTGACTTACTCACAATAAAAACTTAACTTCTCGGTGACCTCCTCCCCTCGCTATCGCAAGGGGCTTCCACCGGAAGCCATTAGGGGGAGGTTGGGGAGTGTGCAGGACGAACCTGCTCCCCCCTTCGGGCTGGGTCACCACAACCCCTGCCGTGAGCATATAGCCCACGGCTCGTTTCAATATATTCTTAGCTCCATTCACATCGGCATTAATTTGGTATTCACAGTCTAAGCAGATGAATAAGCCTTGAGAAGGTCTTTTTGTGTTCATCGAACCGCAACGAGAACACTGCTTCGATGTGTAGTGTTCTGGAACTTCTATAACAGCAATTCCTCTCTCGAGGGCTTTATACTTGATATATTCCTTCAAGCGGTAGAAGGGCATCGAATTAATTTTCCTGTTCACTTTTCTCCCCTTGTTGTTCTTTCTAACTCCACTCAAGTTCCCGATTGCTATCATTGCGTTGTGCTTTTCAGCTTCATCAACTATGTCTTTAGCAATCTTGTGAAGCTTATCGTTCACTATTCTCTTTTCCTTGTTCCCAATCTTCTTTATTGCTTTAAGCTTCTTCTCTTTTCCGAGCTTTCTCCTCAACCAGAAGTACTTTCCCCTAACTTCCCTAATTCTCTTCCCGTAGAATTTTGGTTTATTGCGGTGGAGTGCCACCGACACTCCAACCCACTTAGCTCCCAAGTCAATGGCTATGATGGAAGAGTATTCCTTTCTGAGTTCAATATCTTTTTTAACCGTAACGTGAAGATAAAACTCACCATCTTTCGTTCTTACAAGCTTAGAGCCACAAATTTCCCATTCTTCAAAGTTGAAGGGTTGATGAGCTAAAGCAGCCTTAATGCCGCCTCTAACACCACAATTGGGAATGCGAGCCCAGTATTTGGCAAGTTTGTTATCGGTTTTTCGAATATCCATCAAGTCTTTTCTTATAACAAGAGGATACTCCTTATCAGGTTTGATTTTCCGATATGTTCTCTTTCCTTGTTGTTTCGTCGCTGAATAAACTCCCCTGTCTTCCCCAGTCTTTAGATAGTGTTGAAAGTTGTTGTATTCTCGATTAAGTAGCTCAAGTTTTCGTTTTGTTAGACCAATGAGCTTGCACTTGATTGTTTTTGTTATTTCCATCATTCTTCATGCAAACCTTAGAGTATAAAAAAACTTCCCCCCCACCTTCCCTAATTCATCCCCACCCTTACGGACGGAGCCTTCTTAACGACTAAAGGTAAAATTTTTATGAAGTTTAGCATAAGAAAAACAGGGGGGATCATGGATAAAAAGAAGTTTATGATCTTTGTATTAATTGTTGTCTTTGTATCGCTTTGTTTCTGGTGGTATTGTTGGAAATATTCACCTCCCAAAACTGAGTCTTCATTAGAACAATATAAATATTACACAGGAGAGATGCCCCCGAGGAAGGAGATTCCACTCATAGAGCTTCCTCCTCTGAATTATGAGAAGATAAAGGTTTATACCGTAAAGACATTAGAAGCTAATCGGAGTATTTCATGTGCAAAAGGCGAATTTATTAAGGTTCATTTTGGAAACAAGACAGAAGTAGAGTTTGCATGTCTTAGTGGCGTTTTTGGAGAAGTTGTGGATGTTCCTATTGAGAAGCTCTGGAATCTTCAGAGAACCTCAACGGTTTATTACGCTCCTCTGGTAATTGTGAGGACTCCCCCACCAATTGAAATTAATGGAACAGAATACATTATTGGGCTTAATGCTTTGTATTTCTGTGATCCAGTCAAGAAAGAGGTGAAAGTTAGGGAAATGGCCTTTTATTATCCTTCATCCGATAAAATTTTGCACTTTGCAGTTTCGGTGAATTCGTCTGTTATTGGGGAATTTAGGGGGAGAAAAGTATTCTATGCCTTGGATGTTGTGGATATAGAAAATAGGACTTTGGTGGCAAGGTACTCTCCATGGTGTATCTCATCATAAGAGCTTTGCCATCTGGGCATGTGGAATGCTTTGAACATACAAAACTCTTTTCTCATCAACATAGCCTAGTTCGATGGCTTTTCTCACACACCTCTCGCCCGTAAGGTTTGCTATCGTTGCCTTTTCTAACAGAGACTCAAGCTCTTCAACTTCTCTAAGCTCACCTTTGTAGAATCTCTCTTTTACCTCTAATTTGACTTCTCCTTCTCTGAATGTTTTGCCTAGGAGTTCCTCATCACATGCAGCAACGAGAACTTCTCCCTGAACGCGATAAATTTTAACGTAGATTTTCATAAGTATCACAAAAGAAAAGGGGGGCTGAGGTTTAAAAATTTAATTAATAAGGTAGATAACACCTTGAAATTTTATAAAAAGAAGGAGATATTAAAAAATTAAAAGATTTTAAGAACTTTCTATTTCTTCTATAGCTTCCTCGAGGAGTTTTATGGCATTTCTTATGTTTAAATATGCGTTTCTTAGAGGTATTATTAATCTTACGTCTCCTAAGTATGGAGGTATGCGATAGTCACTCATTTTTATTGCAGAGTTATAGTATTCAGCAGCTGTTTGATTGAGTGTTAATGCTTGTTGTAATGTATCATTACTAACTCCCAGGTCTAGAGCTTCATTGTAGAGTTTGTTAAATTTGAATACTTGTGCCCGGTAGGAGGTGTAATAGAAGTAGTTTAATTGGAGTATACGTTCTTGTCCCGTGAGTGGGTATAACACTAGGATTTGTGTTCTGTTGGCAGGGGAGGTTATCTGAACTTGTACCTTAAGAGCCCTTGTTTCTGGTAGCTCTATAAGGGATCTTGATACTTTCTTTCCTCCAGTGATTCTTATGTAATACCCTGGCCTGTCTTTAGGAATGTCGATGAATACGGTCACTATAGCACCTTTTTCACCTTCTACAATTGTTTTTACTTTCTTTCCACCAGCAGTGCTCACTTGAGCTATTTCGGCGAATCCTATGCTTTCACTGAATAATGCTTTTTTGCTCTTAAGTTCGTTTCCAAATGTAGTCTTTTCATAAGCTTGGGCATAGACTAATTGTTCGTTGTTTTCTAGGTTCATGTCTTGGGGGGCATTTACAACAAATTTGTACTCATGTAATAGGGAATCACCCATAGGTATGCTGAAGGTCACATTGTATATTTCTCCTGGGGCAATGGTTGGTATTGATACTTGAATGTCAGTTGGAATATTATCTCTTATGACCATCACCTCAACATCTGTAGCATTACTGAGTCCGTCATTTGTCACGTAGATAGTTACATTGTAAATACCATCTACGTATGGTACACCACTAGTTTCAATTCCTGCGATTTTAACATCATAGGGCGAAGGTGTTAATACAACCGGTACTTGGAAGAGGAGTGGATTCTTGTTTGTTCCGATGAGTATTATACCATTAAGTGGTAATGTAGCATTCATATGCTCATCCGTTAGGTTATAAGCGGCAGTTATGGTATAAGCTCCATTAGATTCTGTGATATTCTTGACCTGAAGTTCTGTTCCATCTATTGTTGTAATCTTCAAGTCGTAAGTAGCACTTCCTAGAGCAGGATTGGACCATGAGTAAACTTCGATAACATATTGGCCAGGAGTGGGGAAGTCAAGTGTGACCGTTTCATCTGAAGTTGCGGTTGTTGAGCTTCCTACTTCGATGAGAGTACCGCTAGCGTTGTAGTATACATAAAGATCTAAGTCAAGGCCTGCAAGGTCGTCCCAGACACTATTGAGCTCTACATCAAGAATTGGTGAGGTAGTTACATTTACAGTATAATAATGGGAGTCTCCAGTAGATGGTGCTATTACGTTACTGTAAGCCATTGGAGTACTAAATCCAAAAGCTGTCGCTGTAATATTTCCGGCCCATGCTGGGAGTTCAACTATGAATGTATTTTGTCCAGTTTGTGAGTCAAGAGTCTCTAACCATCTCTCAGGATATATTTCAGCAAGACCTACCTTTCCAGAGAAGGTCTCATAGTTCTTAGTGCCGTTAAGGAGTACATTGTGTAACAATATGGCATTTAGCCCATTGATGGCTTTTGCCCCTATTAGCTCTTCTGTATCTCCACTGGTAGTCTGATAGAGGAATAATCCAGCACTTACATAGCCATCATCGCTTCTCCCTATTTCTTTTAGTGTATATGGGCCAAATATATCTGGATATGTTGTACTCCACTCATCTACAACGGGACCAAGTAGATGCAAGTTTATATCTGTCATTTCATTTTCCCAGTCCAAGTCAACTAGTACGTAGCTTCCTTCTTCACTTTCTGGAATATTGAAGTGGAAGACTCTCCAATCTCCACTTTCGTATCTCCATCCCCAATCGAAGAATCCGTATACATTGCTGTTGTCATAAAGCCCACTGGCAGTGGTATTGTCTCCAAATTCGAAGTTGGCGGTGGGTGAAGCCACAGCTACACTTACGGGGATAGTGGTCTCTTCTCCGTTATATTTGAGATAAATGGCTCCTCCATAGACTCCGTATGATGTGTTCTCCGGAACTGTTACGGTTGCCTCAAAAGTTGTACTTCCATTAGCGGGTACTGTTAGGTTCATTGTGCTTAGTTCAACCCACTGCCACGGGACTCTCTTGTAGAATTCCATCTTGAGCTTAGCTGGGTATGTGTCAGTTTTTCCATAAAGCCTCCACATATCTCTGATCTGGATGTAAAGGGCATCGTGGAACTTCGTGAGGGGATCTCCTAGGGAGGCTGATACCGAATTGCCTTCATTTAAGCCTTGCGTTAGTAGGTTGAAAGTTGAAGTATTACCTACGTATGTGACATCCCATACCCTGAACCAGGGATAAGCATTGGAGGAGTAATCTCCATTACTGTCAAAGTATTTGTATTCTGTGTATAGAGTAATTTTCATTAGGTCAGTTCCATTTGGTATGTACTGATCCACTCTGTAATATGCCCATGAATTCCCTATAACATCCAACTCTACTTCTCCAATCTTTTCAAACCTCTCAGCTGAAACTTCAATGGTTTTAGCATCGGTGGAGTTCATATTTCTAACTTCAAATGTCTTTGAAACGCTTTCTCCGGGATAGATAACATTTGCAAACGCTGGATAGTCTGTGTGGCCGGCCTGCCATTTAGTTGGAGAAACTAGGATTCCATCTAATCCCATGGCGACTTGAACTGCTCTGTATGCGTTCAAGAATCCAGCCCCTTGACTGAACACGTCATGATTAACGTTCTTTGCTGTACTCATTAGTATCTCTTTTACCTCTTGGGCGGTTGGCCACCTTCCATAGCTTTCATAGAAAGCTTCGTAAACTAAAGCTGCGATACCAGCAGCCATTGGCGTAGCTAGGCTTGTTCCACTCCATAAGTCGCTAGACCAGTATCCATCTCCTACGGAATTAACAGGCAGGCTTCCAAGAGCATATGCACCTACAGCCAGCACATCTGGTTTTACTCTTCCTAATGCATTGGGTCCTCTGTCTGAGAACGATACAACATCTCCATAGTTGGCTAATTCAAAGCCCCATGGACCGTCGTCATAACCAAATAATGCTCTATAACCAAATTCCACTGCTCCACCTACACTTATTACTCCTGGGGATGAGCCATACCTATGAGTGGTGCCATATCCTGGTCCTCCATTACCCATAGCAAACAAGAACACTGTGTTTGGAGCATACATTTCAGTCATGTAATAGAGGAATCTCTCATACCAGCTGAATCCTTTTTGGGTGTCAGAAGACACAGAATAGCTGTTGCTTGCTACAAGAGCCTCATCTCCTGTTCCAATTATTCCATCGTATCCTTCCACTGCGAAGTAAAGGTAATCTAACCAGCTACCTCCTTGGTACAATGAACCCTCAGCAATTATTTTTGCTCCAATTGCATTACCAAATGTTAGTCCTAGGAAAGTTCTACCTCTCGCACCCACAGCAGCAGCACAAAGTGTTCCGTGGTCTCCTCCTGCAATATAAATGCTACCTATCATGAATGCTACAAGATCACCATTTTCAGGTATTCTGGGTGAAAGTCCCCATCTCTCAGCAACTTTGTCAGAATATGGTATTGGAGTTGTTCCATCACTTATGAAGTAGATTAATCCTCCTGAAAGATCTGCATATCCGTCTTGGCCAAACCAGTTTTCAAAGGTATCCCAGAAGTCTAATTGAACCACAGGATTATCTTTAGTGTGCCCACTATCCTTGTTAAAATCAATGACTACTGAAGGAGCTAGGTCAACATATATGGTATCGTATGTTTGATTTGCATTTGGATCTGTTACGAGGACGAATCCTCCATACCAGTCATTCCAGAGCGTCATGTCTGGGTGAAGCCCAAGTTTCATACTTCCGCTTTGTGTCGGAATGTTCAGTGTTTTGTCAAGAGGTAGTTTAATATCATAATAGAAACCTCCAAGTTGAGGATCATATGCATAGACTGTATACCCAGTAAGGAGAACTGTTGCATTGGCATCTGGGAGGAGGTAGTCTGCATTTATATCAGTTGGGCTTTCCCATAGTCCTTGATAGACTTCTCCTCCATAATAGGCATCTCCGTTGTAATCATATATTACTGTTGGAACGGGATAGTCTTCTATAGCATCGGAGACATGTAAGTAGTCGTTTGTGAAGTTGTTGCCTAACCCTACATCATATAGATAGTCAGCACTTATTAACCAAAGTTTTCCTCCATTTTCGAGATATTGGGTAAGGTTCCCAATGTCTGCATTTGTGAGAGTGTTGTTGTAAGTAGCTCCTGTAAACCATATGATAAGGCTGTAATTACTTAATATTGTAGCATTTGGTCCGTTAGCGCTCTCATTTGGAATTTCATAGTAGGTGTAATTAGCACCTAGAGAATCTAGAGCACTGACATAGAACAATTCTAGAATATCTCCCCCATCATCATCCACAAGAAGGATATTACTCACGTTTCCAATCCACGTGAGAGTGTTGTTGATAAGTTGGGCTCTTTCACTGTCATCTGGAACATTTGCTAAATCAAAGCTAGTAAAAACTGTGGTATAGTTTCCTTTATATCCAACTCCAAAATATCCATATACTGGGTATGGTTCAATTGGGTAACTTGTGTTGGCATACCATGAGGATAGATATCCCGAGAATGTGGCAAAGTCTGCAAATGTGTATCCAAAAAGCAGATAATTGATCATGGAGTTTCCATCAAAAGCTATTGGCCATCCATAGTATGTAGAGTTAGGATTTGTATCAACTGCATAGGCATCCTGAAGATCTGGGTTTCCAAAATCGACACCACTGTCTATTACTGCCACATTCACCCCTTCTCCGGTGATTCCCAAGTCAAACCAAGTATTCCAAGAACCATGGTGATATATGGCGAAATAATCAGTAGGTTGTGATGGAGCTTTGACGTTGGCACGTGAGATGGTTAATTTGGCTTCTCCAGTGGTTGCTGGACTGTTTTCTCTAAGCTCTTTGAGTTTTCCTGAGAGAACCTCTTTGAAAGAGAGAATCCTCTTCTCACTCAAGCTTTCTTTTGGTCTCAACATTTTAGCCCTTTCAGCGAATTTTGACTGAGGTAGTTCCATGAATGCTAAAGAATTTTCTTCATCTTTATTGATTTCAATAGGTTCTACTGGGTTTATACGTGTGATTGCTTCTACTTCTGGAAGAGATGCGATCTTTCTTAACGTGATTTTGCTATCTCTTTTTACTGGGACTTTTACAATGTAAATGTAGTTATTTAGAACTTTTGTCTTTCCTAGGATTTCGGCACCGATTATTCTAGAACTAATTTCCTCTGTTGTTATAATATGAAGTAGGATTATCTTCTGATTATCGAGTTCAAGAACTCCTTGTGTTTCTTTTCCATCTAGGATCTCAAGTAATTTGGGATCAATTTTTTCTAATGGGTCCGTAAATGTCTCTTGGTTATTATTTGTGGGGGGCAATTTTTGTTACTTTATAAGAAATTTGGGAGGTCTTTGCAGAGCCTAAGGCAGTAGGAATTGCTGAAAGTACAATCAATATTACAATAAGAACACTCAATGTCCGTCTATCCATTTTTGTCCCTCCAGTAAAGTACTTCACCCTTTCATTATAATGTGCATCGATATAAGCATTTCGGCATTACAGTTTAACTATGCTCATAATTGTTATGAATTATTCTCTAATGTCCAACCATAGTTATTGAGATATTAATAATAGAAAAAGAGATGAATTAGAAATTTCTCAACAAATAATCTAAATGAATGGAAAAATCTTAAAATTAAAAGATAAGACTAAGATACCTCAAAAGCTAGTCCAACTTCTAAGGCCGTTCCTAATGGGAGGACTTCTTCATCTACATTGAACTTTGGGTGGTGGTGAGGATGGGTTATCCCTTTCTCCTCGTTTTTGATGCCCAGAGCTATA
>QMUF01000054.1 GCA_003663525.1 Thermococci archaeon
AGCAGCATATTTCAGTTTATCTTTTTCTCTGAGAAGTGGATAAAACTCAATGTGCAGATGATAGAAGGGGTACTCTCCTTTAAAGGGGGCTTGATACACGCTCATCACGTATGGCATTTGCCTTTCAAAAAGAGAATTAAGGGTGCCTGTAGTCACTCTTAGGATATCCGCTAAGTTGAGGATTTCTGCTTGGGTTAGTTGAGTGAGCCATTGGACGTGCCTTTTTGGATAAATGTGTACTTCAAAAGGCCAGTTTGCAAAGAAAGGTAGGAAGAGAATAAAGTCATTATTTTCGTAGATCAGCCGTTCTCCTTTTAGTTCCTCATCTAATATCTTGCAGAATAGACATTTCTTAAATCGATCATAGTACCTTCTAGAATTCCCAATCTTTACTCGAACCTTCAACGGTATGAAAGGCAGAGCATATAATTGCCCATGGGGGTGGGTTAAACTCACACCTATTTCTTCACCCTTATTTCGAAAAATTGATAGATATGCAATATGAGGGGTGTTTTTTTAATTCTCCTGTGATTTGTCTCCACAGCTGGACAACTTTAGTCATTTGCTCTATGGGGAGTTCCTCTAAGTCTTTCAACTCATGCTCTGGGGTCTCCACTATAACACTGCATTGGCCAAGAGCGCGAGCTTTTTTATAAAACTCTTTACTTTCGGGTTTAGGAGTGTTGAAAGAAAGCATTGGGAAACGATTAGGAAGTAAGAGCACTTCCCACCCATAACCAGTCTCTTCTCCACCGGGGCAGAAAGGACAAAAATCTTTTGGCCTCCAGGGCCGTTTTTCTCTCTCCGCAGATACCATGATCCACTGACCGAGCAAGGGATTATAACGGAGTTCTCTCATCTTATCACCGTAAGACTAATTAGATTTGGAAGAGTATTAATTTTTTGGTGGAGTTAATGGGGATAAAATTTTTTGATGAGTTCATTTTTGGGACTGCTACGTCTTCCCATCAGATTGAGGGTAATAACAAATGGAACGATTGGTGGTATTATGAACAGATGGGCAAACTTCCATATAAGTCCAACAAAGCTTGCAACCACTGGGAACTTTATAAAGAAGATATATCACTGATGCATTCCCTTGGCTATGATGGATATCGTTTTTCTATAGAATGGAGTCGCATCTTCCCAAGGGAAAGCGAGATTGATGAAAATGCTCTAAACAAATACCGTGAGATCATTGAGCTTCTATTTAAGAGTGGCATAACACCAAATGTAACCTTACATCATTTTACCTCACCCCTCTGGTTTATGCAGAAGGGAGGATTTGCAAAAGAAGAGAACCTAAAATACTGGGAGCAATACGTTGAGACAGTTGTTGGTATTTTGAAGGGTGTTAAACTTGTTGCAACTTTTAATGAACCAATGGTCTATGTTATGATGGGTTACTTAACCGCCTATTGGCCTCCTTTTGTAAAGAGTCCATTCAAAGCATTTAAAGTCGCTGCAAACCTCCTCAAGGCACATGGATTGGCGTATGAAATTCTTAGTAGCAGGCTTAAAGTTGGGATAGTAAAGAACATACCCATAATGCTCGCAGCAAGTGATATGGAAAGAGACAAAAAAGCAGCAGAAAGGGCCGATAATCTTTTTAATTGGAATTTCCTTGATGCAATATGGAGTGGTAAGTTTAAAGGTGTTCTTAGCACTTATACTGTTCCTGACAGTGATGTTGATTTTATAGGGGTCAACTATTACACAGCGAGTGAAGTGAAGTATAGCTGGAACCCTCTCAAGTTCTTTTTTGATGCAAGGTTGGCTGAGCTAAGCGAAAGGAAAACTCAGATGGGGTGGAGCGTCTATCCAAAGGGCATATATGAAGCAATAGTTAAAGTTTCACGATACGAAAAACCGATATATATTACCGAGAATGGCATAGCAACGCTGGACGATGAATGGAGGAAAGAATTTATTGTTCAGCATCTTCAATATGTACACAAGACTATCGAGGAAGGTTATAATGTAAACGGATATTTTTATTGGTCTCTAATGGATAACTACGAATGGAGAGAGGGTCTTACTCCAAGATTTGGGTTGATAGAAGTTGATTATACAACCTTTAAACGAAAACCGAGGGAAAGTGCATACGTGTATGGAGAAATAGCACAGAAAAAAGAGATAAGCGATGAGTTAATTCGAAAATATGGGTTAAAAGGCCCTTGAGAGCTCTTCGGCTCTCTTCTTGAGTATTTCTTTTACAGCATCTCTATCTTCTGGATAGTTTTTCCGTATCCAGAGCCACACTGCTGCACACGGAATCCAGAAGAGGCTTCCTATTAAGAGTGTATATTTGTAAGCTAGTGCATCGGAATATCCCATCTCCCTTAAGGCCTCAATTAAAAATCCACCAAACAAGGGGCCTGTGGCTTTACCTACATTGTCAAGGATGTTAAAGAGACCAAATACTGTTCCTCTATCCTCGGGAAGATTAACTTGTGAGACTATGGCCCTTACGTTTGGCCCTGCATATGAGACAAATTGGATTAAGAGGAATGAATATATTGCAATCCCGATCCAGTGAGTCAAGCTTAATTTGCTGGGGAGAGGGTATAGAATTATGCCTATGGCAGCTATCATTCCAAAGAATATTGCAAGCCCGGTAATTACAGCCCGTCCACCCTTCTGCCGTGCTTCAAAGTAGTCGCCTGCAAATCCCCCTAAAAGGCTCCCTATAACTGTTGAGACTCCTACCAGCAGGAGTACAAAGGTAGCTGTGCTTTTGTCCATACCTCTCGTGACTATAAAGAATGAGACAAGCCAGTACATTATAACCCCCCATGGAACAGTGCCTATTATTCCCTGGATGAATATGAGGATATTAGTCCTCGTTTTAAGGGATTTTTTGATAACTTCTTTATTCAGTCGGTACGTGTACTCATAGCCCTTTTCCAGAACCTCCTTAAGTTCTTTTTCTCCTTCTCCTCGTTTGGGCTCTTCTGCTATTATATAAAATAGGGGGGCTAGAACAAAGTTTGGTACGGCTGCAATTATAAAGGGTGGTCTCCAGCTGGCTATAAGTCCCGCTACTATCATACCGAAGAGAGTACCGAATCCAAATGCGGTTTCGATATATGCGTATCCTCTTCCTCTCTTTTCTTCTTCAAACATGTCTGCTATTAAGGAGTACCCTATGGGAATTATAGAGCCTATCCCAATACCAGTTAAAAATCGCATTGCCAGTAACTGATAGTAGTTTTGAACATAGGCCGTTAGAAAGCATGGAATCTCTCCAAGAAGGACTCCAATAACAAGGAGCTTTTTTCTCTGTCCTATGTCAGATAAGAAGCCCCAAACTATTGTTATCAGGGCACTTGTAGCTACAAAAATCGTTGAAACAAGGCCCATTTGTGTTTCAGTAATTCCAAATTCCTCCATTATTTGCTGGTAATTTGGAGGCAGAAGATTCTGATCAGCCATCAAAAAAGCTGCCATCAGTACGAGCAATACAATTGAGATCTTCCTTCTAAGATTTCTCATCCTCACCCCTCCAAGACTCATAAATTGCTTTAAATGCATCTAGTCTTCTTTCGACAAGAGGTTCCCAGCCTCTGGCGTCGCTGTTCTCTGCAAAGAATGCTAATTCTCCATCTAATCCTATGGAGAGCATATTTAATCGTGCATTGCCTTCATCTTTGCTCCATATGTCCAAACTCTTGTCTGGGGCCCAGCTTGAGGTTCTTAGATAGAGTCTTCTTCCACTGTGCTTAAGCTCCGAAGGCATACATATCCCATCATTGAGATGATCAAGGAGCATTAAGAGACTATCAATATTCATTTTATAGCCTGCAATATCGCGATAGCCAAGAAACTCTATGTCTGTGCCATACAGAAGTATTTCATGTTTTTCCTTTATCCAAGTGGTTGCTTTCTTTGGATTCATTAATGGGAACTTCCCGATTCCAAGCATTATGGTGGTATTTATGGCTACCCATACTGGAACTGCGTCGATCTCTTTAACTGCTGCAAGAGTCACTTTGCCACTAAAAGCTAATTTGACTGCTCTTTTCAGCTCTTGAAGACCAAGAAGATAATTGAGATACACAAACCCCTCTCTCCGTTGAGCTCGTATAAGGTGAGGATAAAGTGGTTTTATAGGTCTTATTGCATAATTTAGATGGTTAGAGAAGAGCATTGCTTCACCGTCTGCAAATAAGTATTCATATTGAGAGTCTCTTAGGATTGCGGGAATTATTGGATCATAGGCTAGCTCTGGAAGCCAGAAGCCTTTTGGAGAAGTGTCTAGGATTTCTTCCTTAACTTCCTTGTCTTTTTGTATCTGTGCTTCAACTCGGTTAAGAGGAAGAAGGGGCAAAATTGCGTGAGTGTAGCTGGTTCCAAGGATTTCAATTAAACCAACTTCAATGCCTTCTTTGATTAGAGAAATTATCTCATTGGGGAGGATTTCAAGAGTGTACCCAGTTATATTAAGACCAAAGGGAATTTCAGCTTTAATTAATTTTGAGATAACAGGAAAATATGCTTTCTCAATAACTATTGGAATTTCATTTTTTGGAATCTCTGCATATTGTAAATTTCCATGGAAAACCAATGCTCTCACTTATTTCACCCCATCGGAAGGCTTTACGATGAAGTACTTTGCATTCCATGGGAACTTCTTTTTGTATTCTTTTAGGATGACCTCTCCGAATTCTTTTGCTTTTTCCCCTTCAACTAGGGCTATAGCGGATCCTCCAAAACCCGCTCCAGTCAGTCTTGCGCCATAGGCCCCGAGTTCGATAGCTTTATTTACAAAGAAATCAAGCTCTTCACAGCTTACACCATAATTTCTTGCAGTATCTCTGTGGGCCCGTGTGAGAATTTCACCTACTTCAATGATATCCCCTTTTCTCAAAGCTCGTCTAACCTGTATAACTCGCCTGTTTTCTCGTATAATGTATCCAAAGAAGCGACGATAAAATGAAGGGAGGTGTGTTAGATCGCTCTCATTAACTTCTTTGGAAGTTCTCTTACCTAAAATCCGCAAAACTTCCTCTGCAATTTGTCTTCTTTCAGCATAGGCAGAAGAGGCCAGTTCTCTCTTGATACCTGTGTAAAACACCACAACACTAACATCTTTCGGGAATGGAATGTACTCGTACTCTAAAGTGTCAGTGTCTAGAAAAATCACATGGTCCTTTTTGCCAAAAGTAATTGCAAACTGATCCAATATCCCGCATGGGACTCCAACAAACTTGTTTTCTGCTTCTTGGGCTATTAATGCCATATCCCGCAGAGGGAGGTGCAGATCGTATGCTCTGTTTAAAAAAGCCAGTGTTGCTAATTCAAAACTTGCAGAAGAACTTAAGCCAGCTCCAAGGGGCAAATCTCCATAAACTCGTCCTTTAATGCCTCGAATTTCGTATTTTTTCTTCAGTAGTATCCAGTAGATTGCTTTGATATAATCTATCCAAGAGTTTTCTTTTTTAAGCTTATTAAGTGTAAAAGAACGCCATTCTCTAAAATAATCCGAGTAAATGCTCACATTTTCGTCTCTTTCTCCTTCAAGGATAGTGTAAAGATTAACTGCCATAGGCATTACGTAACCAAGCGTATAATCGGTGTGTTCTCCTATTAAATTAACCCTTCCTGGGGATTGTACCCTCAACATGGTTATCTTAGAGATTTGGTGATTCATCTATAAATCTCTTTCTCCAAAGGTTTTTAATGAGGATAGAACGTACTATCAAGGGGGATCGATGTGGAACGTGAGATAATAGAACTCTTCATGAGACACCTTAAACTTCAGGGAGATCTACCTTTAGGAGACGACGCTGGTGCGATAAAATGGGAAAGTGAATGGTTAGTGGTCACAAATGACATGTTAGTGCGGACTACAGATGTTCCTGATATAATGACACCTGAACAGGTAGGATTTAAGGTCTTCACAATGAATGTTAGTGATGTTGCAGCCATGGGTGCAACGCCAATAGGATTTCTGTTTTCCATTGGAGTCCCAAGAGATTTTGAGATGGAGTATTTAGAAGGGATTTCAAGGGGAATTGCTAAGGCATCTGAGTTTTATAGAACGCCAATAATAAGTGCTGATACAAATGAAGCCTGTGACCTGATAATTGATGGAATAGCTCTTGGAAAGACTAAAAGATTACTTACGAGAAGTAGTGCAAAAATTAGGGACTTGGTCTGCGTTACTGGGGATATCGGGAGAGCTCTGGCCGGGCTTAAAGTATATTTTGAGAGCCTCGAGGTGGGAGAGAGGACAAGAAAGGTGCTTTACGAGAAGCTTTTGGAGCCAAAGGCGAGGGTTAAAGAGGGAGTTGTTTTAGGTAGGTATGCAAACTCCGCTATAGACATAAGTGACGGTATGAGTAAAGAATTGCACCTGATAGCGAAGATGAGTGGTGTTAAAATTTTAATTGATTCGGAAAAGCTCCCTATAAGAAAAGAAGTTTTTGAAGTTGCTGATCTCTTAGGTTTAGACCCAATTGAGATTGCCTTGGCGTCTGGAGAAGAGTTTGAGCTTATCTTTACAATTCCTGAGAAGCACTTGGATAAGCTTGACTTTGATTTCGCAGTGATTGGAAGGGTTGAAAAGGGAGAAGGAGTTTACCTAAGAAGATATGAGAAGATCGAAAAGATGCCAATTTTAGGATGGGAGCATCTTTCAAAGTTTTAAAGTGATGTGAGATAATTACAATCCTTTGTTTTGTTCTTTTGAGAGTCCATCCTTCAGGCTGGAAAGGGCCAGATGTTTACTCCCGCAGACCAAAACTTTTTATCTCTTCTGGTTTCATTTATCTAATGGTGGGGCTATGGACATTCTCACTCAACTGAAGAGAGATTTTAAAGATTTCAAAACCTCTTGCTTAGCCATAGTTCTTTATGGTTCATATGCTAAAGGCTCACCTACAAAAAGGAGTGATGTAGATATCTGCCTGATTAAATCAAAAGAGGGTGTGTATGAGAGGGTACTGGAGAAACTCGGAGGAAAATATGACATAAAAGTTTTTGAAGAGCTTCCCCTTTACATCCAAATTGATATTATAAAAAACCATAAGGTAGTTTATGGGAATGAGCTGGAACTTTCCGAATACTTCTACCAATTTAGAAAGCTTTGGAAGGACATGGAACACCGTATAAAGGAGAATCAGTTTTCAACTGTTAGGGAAAAGATAGCTTTGAGGAGGAGAGCAAATGAGAAGGCAAAGGTACTTAGAAAAACTTGAAAAATTTGAGGAAGAATATCACTTTATTAAACGACATGAGATGAAAGATGAAGTAACTCAGAGAGCGCTCTTATATTCTCTCCAGCTCTGTGTGGACATAGCTATGGATGTTGTTGCAATGTTAACCAAAGATTTAGGAATAACTGTTGAAGATGACTACACAAACATTCAAAGACTTTTGGAGAATGGAATTCTCTTGGAAAAGGAAGCAGGACTTCTTAGGCAGTTTAACGGTGTAAGAAACGCAATTGTTCATAAATACGACAGGCTAAATTTGGAAATCATAAACGAAGCCCTTAGTAGGATCGACGAGCTGTACAACATTGTCATAAAATTGATTGAGAGTTATGAATCTTTGGTCTCATTGCAATAACCGAGCGAAATCCTAATAACTTCCCTCTCCAACTATCTCTGATGCCATATGAAAAGAATCAAGTTTAAGATCCCGATTGACAAAATTAATTATGAGTTTTTCAATACCTTTAAGTGGTTCATGGACTTGGTCGAGTGGGGCTATGGAGATACTTACTTCTTCATCGGAAGTGACGTGGTGAAGCTTGTAGAGATTAAGTTCAAAGAAGACGTGAACCCGGAAAAAATCGTTAAAAAACTCCTTGAAATTCCTCACGTCAAGGATGCCAAGCTAATTCCAAAGAATGACCACTACATCCTTTATGTAAGGGCCAACATTTTTGAGGCACCTCTCCCCAAAAATGCCCTGGAGATCTTTGATATTCAAAAGAAAGGTATGGTGATATTCGAGAAGGGTACCTTCACATCCAGCGAAGTTTATCTATATGTGGTCTGTGAGGACGAGCTTGTAAGGGACGTTATTGCCGTGTTAAAAAAGGTGTATAATGGAGAACTGGCAAGTATAAAGGAGTATTCTCCAGAAGATAGTCCCCTCTCAAAGCTCACCAGAAAACAGCTTGAAACATTACTCTTAGCATATAAGAGCGGTTACTTCGACAATCCAAGGAGAGTAACCCTCAGAGAGCTCGCCGAGATGCTGAACCTAAGCCCCTCAACGGTAAAGGAGCATTTGAGGAAGGCACAGAGAAAAATCTTTGAGGAGCTTATAGGCTAACTTCTTACCGAAATCTTTAAATCGTCTTTTCGGTAATTATCTACAGGTGAAGCTCATGGGAAAAATCAAAACCAGCATTTATATTGATGCCGAACTATGGTGGGAACTAAAGAAAGATGCTGCTGAAGAGAAAAAGGATTTGAGTAAACTTCTTGAAGAGATTATTTCAGAGGAGCTTCTTTTAGGCGTGGAGGATTCTTTGAGAGAAATGATCAGAGAATTTGAGGAAAAAATTGAATTTGAACCCGTTATTGCGAAAGGAAGTGTTAGTGAACTCGTAAGGGCGATGCGGGATGAGAGGGAGGACAGTATACTTGGACAGTAGTGCCATAATAAAACGCTACATAAAGGAAAAGAACAGCGAAGAAATCATTAAGCTCTATAGAAAAGCGTATAATGGGGATGTTAAGCTCTCATTCAGCCTCTGGAATATAGGTGAAGTGTTAGGAGTTCTTGATAAAGCAAGGAGGCTTGAAAGGCTTGATAGAGAGAGCTATGAGCTGGTTAGAGCCAGATTTCTCTCTGAAATTCTCAGAATGAAACAACTGGGGATATTAAGGCTTATCCCCGTGCATGCATCAATACTTGAAAAGAGCTGGCAGATGATAGAAAAATATCACATATATCAAGCTGATGCCATTCAGATCCTCTCATCAAAAAAGGTAAATGCGGACGAATTTTATAGCGGGGATAAAAGATTGAACGAAGTGGCTATTTCGGAGGGATTGAACTCAGTTCTTGTTTGAGTATGAGCTTCTCATTAGTGGGGGCGTTGGAAAGTTTACGTAGTTGATTTAACATGTTAATATCCCGCACATGTGCGGGAGTAACTATAATTACTTCAATACCCTATTTTAAATTGGTGAAAGCATGCCCGTGATTGAAGTTAGGAATGTTAAGAAATATTACGGCGATGTTAGAGGTGTAGAGAATCTCAGCTTTCAGGTTGAAGAAGGAGAAATCTACGGCTTTTTGGGACCAAATGGGGCAGGAAAAACAACGACAGTGAAAATTCTTGTAAAAATACTAAAGGATTATAGTGGTGACATTAAGGTCTTCGGCAAGAACCTCAGGCAATGGGGCAAAGATTATTATAATAAGATAGGTGTATCATTTGAATTCCCAGCAGTTTATTCTCGTCTGACGGCCCTTGAAAACCTTCAGTTCTTTGCAAGTTTTTATAAAAAAAATTTTGA
>QMUF01000055.1 GCA_003663525.1 Thermococci archaeon
ATTTTAACTCTTCCGGTCCACACTTTTCCCTTTGTTTTGTTTATCAACATATCAAAGAAGAATATAGATTCTCCCCTAAATAAGCATTGCGCCTAACTAAACTGTTCTTCTTTTTGTAAGTGGTTGTGAGTTTTCAATGAGTTAACTCCCCACCAACCAATGACAAACGCCGATGCAGTGTTCATTGGAACTGGGGCTGGAACACCAAAACTCCTCAACATGCCAGGAATTCTTCTCGATGGAATTTATACAGCAAACTAGTTCCTCACAAGAATAAACCTCATGAAAGCATATGAGTTCCCTAAATACGATACTCCCTTAACCATAGGGAAAAGAACCGTCGTTATTGGAGCTGGTAACACCGCAATGGATGCAGCCCGTTCAGCCCTTAGAATGGGAAGTGAGGTTATCATAGCCTACCGTCACGGAAGGGAGGATATGACGGCAAGAATAGAAGAAATACACCATGCAGAGGAAGAAGGCGTCAAGTTTGAGTTTTTCCTCAATCCGGTCGAATTCATCGGCGATGAGAATGGTAAAGTAAAGGCGATTAAGTTTGAGAAAATGAAAGCCCTTGAAGAGAAAGACGCCAAAGGAAAACGTAAAATAGTGGGTACTGGTGAGTATATCCCACTCAAAGCTGACACAGTAGTTATAGCAATAGGACTAGAACCAAACAAGATAATAAGCGAAGAAGCAACTGACTTAAAAATCAATCCTGACGGAACCCTTGTTGTTGATGAAAGGCTCATGACAAGCATTTCTGGTGTATTTGCAGGAGGAGATGCAATTAGAGGAGAAGCAACTGTCATCCTAGCAATGGGAGATGGAAAAAAGCTGCAAAGTCCATGCACGAATACATTCAAAAGAAATATCTATCAGCTTGATTTTTTATTTCTCTTTATTGAAAAATGAAATAAGACTAAAGCTCTCCTTTGAGAGCTTTTTCTCCAAGTTCAAAACCCTTTTTAAGGGCCTTTAAATTAAGATGTTCCGTTCCCTTAGGAATCGAATCAAGAACGGCCTTCTCTATGGCTTCTTCACTTACTATTCCAGTCAGTTTAACTAAAAATCCAAGAGTAAGTATATTCATCGTTAGACTAAGCCCTGTACTCTCCTCGGCTAGCTTGGTGAAAGGAATTGCATGAACCCTAAAGTTCTTCTCAAGCTCTTCATTCCTATTAGGAATTAGATCTTTCTCTACTATAACTATGCCCCCCTCTTTAACTAGTGAGAGATATTTCTCATAGGCCTGTTGGGAGAGTAAAACGGCATAATCTGGGTTTAATGCCTTAGGGTAATCTATTAACTCGTCACTTATGACAACTTCGGCCTTACTTGCTCCTCCCCTTGATTGTGGACCATATGCCTGGGTTTGAACTGAATACAGACCCTCATAAACTGCAGCTGCTCTTCCCAGAATGACACTCGAAAGGATAACTCCTTGACCACCAAAGCCACCGATAAGGACTTCCTTTCTCATTCTTCCCACCCCATAGCCTTTTTGGCCCTTTTCTTGTATGCTTCATATTCTTTAACCAAACTTGGCCTATCTCTGTCAGTGAACTCCCCGATAATCACTTTGCCCTCGAGTTCTTCTGGAGACATTTCCTTTGCTTTACTTATGGGAACTGAGAGTTTTTGATACCACTTTATCAATTCAGGAGCGGTTTTAAGCTTATTTCTTCTTCCAAAGCTTATTGGGCATGGAGAGAGAAATTCAACCAAAGTAAAACCTTCCTTCTGGAGGGCTTTCTTTATACTGTTTATTCCTTGAAGATAATTGAAAACGCTCCATCTCGCTACATAGTTAGCACCAGCGGCAACAGCAAGCTCTGCAATATCAAATGGATTTTCAAAACTTCCATATGGAGCTGTAGTTCCTCTGAGGCCCTTTGGAGTAGTTGGTGCTACTTGTCCACCTGTCATTCCATAAGTAAAGTTGTTAATTAAAATCACTGTAATGTCAAGATTCCTTCTTATAGCGTGAATCAAATGATTTCCACCAATTGCGGCTGCATCACCGTCCCCCATGAAAGCTATGACTTTAAGATCTGGATTTGCCATTTTTATTCCTGTCGCAAATGCCAAGGCCCTTCCATGAGTAGTGTGTAAGCCGTCAAAGTTAACATAACCTGGAACTCTTGAGGAGCATCCAATACCACTTACCCACACCACTTCGTCTTGGTTTAATTCAAGATCATCAATAGCTC
This sequence comes from Thermococci archaeon, assembly GCA_003663525.1. Taxonomy (GTDB): domain Archaea; phylum Methanobacteriota_B; class Thermococci; order Thermococcales; family Thermococcaceae; genus Thermococcus_A. The sequence goes on from QMUF01000055.1 coordinate 2,214, forward strand.
TGAGAGTATATTGCAAAACAGCACCTATACCACAACCAGGACAGAATATTGTGGGAAGCATGTCTTTTCGGAGATATTTATCCCTAATTTCGTAGCTTGACTTTAGATACATTATTCTCACCTCAAATTATCCTTAATTCTCTCTATTATCTCTTTTGGAGTGTGTATTTCGCCTCCTATCTTAGGAATTAACTCCACTGGGACTTTCCCGTTAGCACCCTCTTTTACCATGTGATATAACTGGCCTAAGTTCATCTCGACTACATAGATTTTCCCAGCCTTCTCTGCTATTCTTTCTATGAGCTCAAAATCAAACGGCCACAAGACATTTAACTTAAGGAGTCCTGCCTTGATCCCTTTCTTACGTAATTCCTTAACCGCTCTCATTGCAGATCTTGTCACTATTCCAAAACCAATAATGACAATCTCAGCATCTTCAAGCCCATAACCCTCATAATCAACGATATCTTTTTTATTCTTCTCTATTTTCTCGACTATCCGCTTTAACAGCTTCTCATGAATCTCACTTTCCACCGTTTTGGGTCTCCCCTTTTCATCATGTGTCAGGCCTGTAACATACGTATGGTGGCCTTTTCCGAAGACAGGCATTGGAGGAACCAAATCTCCATGAATATCTCCAAAAGGATACTTTGCTTCCTCTTCATTTGCAGGAAGCTTCCTATAAATAAGTTCAAGCTCATCTGGATGTGGAGCATAAACCCTTTCTCTCATGTGTCCTACCTCAGCATCGGTCAACAATATAACAGGGGTCCTGTACTTTTCAGCGAGGTTAAATGCCTTTATTGTCATGTCAAATGCCTCTTGAACTGTGGCCGGGGCCAACACTATCAAACTGTGATCACCATGCGTCCCCCATATCGCTTGCATTAGATCACCCTGAGCTGCCAGAGTTGGTTGGCCCGTAGAAGGGCCACTTCTCTGGACATTCACTAGAACCAAAGGAGTTTCAGTCATTATTGCATAACCAAGATTTTCCATCATTAAACTAAACCCTGGTCCAGAAGTGGCTGTCATTGATTTAGCACCTGCCCAAGAAGCTCCTACAACAGCTGCAATACTCCCAATCTCATCCTCCATCTGAATGCTCACTCCATCTACAAGGGGCATGTAAATAGACATGGCCTCAAAAATCTCACTTGCAGGTGTTATTGGATATCCTGCATAAAATCTACATCCTGCTAGAATTGCAGCCCTTGCTATGGCCTCATCCCCTTGAATAAAATCTACCGTTCCCACTGGAAATGGGTATCTCATTTCGTTCCCTCCTCATACCCTATTCTAAATGCCTTTAAGTTAATCTCCTCAGTTCCCTTTGGAACTCTTCTTCTTATTGCCTCTTCAACACTTTCTTTCTTCACAATATTTGTTTTTGCAACTAGATATCCAAGCGCAACCATATTAACAGTTAAAGCCAACCCCACTTCCTCTTCAGCAATTCTAGTGAATGGGGCACCTGTAAACTCTCTATCAGGTTGCACCAATTCCGTGTCAACTATTAAAAGGCCACCCTCTCTAAGCGACTCCTTTGTGGAGTCATACCCAAGTTGGGCAAGGGCAAGTAGAACATCAGCCTTTGTCACGATTAAATCATAAATGGGATCCTTTGAAATTATCAAATCAGCAATGGAATGACCTCCCCTACTTTGAGATCCATAATCTTGTGTCTGGATAACATTGAGGCCTTCTATAGCTGCTGCATCCCCCAATATAACTCCTGCCAAAATTACTCCCTGACCACCAAACCCAGCCAGTCTAATCTGCATTGTTATCACCCAACCCATAATGTTTGCTCACTTCCTCAATAAGAGAATTAAGTTCTTCTGTAAATTCTGGTTTTTCTCTATTCACTAATTCTCCAACCACAATTTTCCCTTCAAGCTCATTTGGAGACATATTCCTTGCTTTACTTATGAGAACACTATTCCTCTGGAACCATCTAAGCATTTCTGTTGGTGTCTTCATCCTGTTTCTTCTTCCAAACTGCACGGGACATTGAGAAATAGCTTCAACCAATGCAAAGCCCTTCACACTCAGGGCCCTTTTTATGCTTTCAATTAACTGATAAACATGGAAAGTTGTCCACCTTGCCACATAAGATGCCCCGGCAGAAGTCACAGTCTCTGCTATATTCAAAGGATGTTCAACATTCCTATACGGTGAGGTGGTTGTAATGGCACCAAATGGTGTTGTTGGAGCCACTTGACCGCCGGTCATACCATAAATGAAATTATTAACAAGAATTACGGTAATATCAATGTTCCTTCTGGCCGCATGGATTAAATGATTCCCACCAATTCCCGCTAGATCTCCATCTCCACTTATCACCACTACCTTCTTATCGGGTAAGCCCACCTTAACTCCTGTTGCATAAGCTATTGCTCTTCCATGAGTCGTGTGCAAAGTGTCCGCCAAAAAGTAAGGAGAAGCTATCCATGCCGAGCAACCAATTCCACTCACAACCACTAGATCCCGTGGATCAATTCCAAGTTGATCAATAGCATTTGCAAAGGCATTTAATACAGTTCCCCCTCCACATCCAGGACAAAGAGCGGTAGGAAGAGCCTCCTTTCGGAGATACTTTGCCATCTTATATTTGGTATAAATTTCTTTTGCCATCCACATCACCTTTAAATATTCTCAACACCAACCATCAATCAGCGATGATGAATATCTAATCCGCCGAACGGTGACGAGAACGCTCGGCTGAGCTTTCTATCTCTTTTAAAATTTCTTCTACTGTTAATGGCACACCACCAATCTTGTTCACGCCAATAACTGGAACTTCATCTCTCACAAAGCGCTGTACTTCAAGTATCACTTGCCCAAGGTTCATCTCCGATACAATGATCAGTTGGACATTTTTAGAAAGCTCTTTAATTCTCTCTCCGGGGAATGGATGAACAGTTTTTGGGATAAAAAGGCCTACTTTTATCCCCTTCTTTCTACCCTCCATCACCGCTCCAAGAGAAGGTCTTGCACTAACTCCCCAGCTTACAAGCAGAATTTCAGCGTCTTCAATATAGTATTCCTCCCACTTTTGAATCTCAGTCTTATGCAGTTCTATTTTCTTATGAAGTCTTCTTACTAAGCGGTCGTGAACTTCAGGAGTGTAAACATCCCTGAGACCATTCTCTTTATGAGTTGATCCTGTAACGTGAGTAAAGTAATCATGACCAAAAAGTGGCATCGGAGGAATCAAATCCCCATGTACATCTCCAAAAGGATATTTGGCTTCTTCATCACTGGTAGGAAGTTTTCTATAGACTATCTCCACTTCTTCTGGGTCTGGTATCTTTATTTGTTCTCTTGTATGTCCTATAATCCCATCAGCAAGAACAAGAACTGGAATTCTAAACTTCTCACTCAAGCTGAAGGCCCTTATTGTTTCCCAGAAGCTGTCTTCCACACTTGTTGGAGAGATAGCTATTATTGGATGATCGCCATGAGTTCCCCATCTCGCTTGGAAAAAGTCCCCTTGGGCTCCTTTAGTAGCTTGACCTGTAGAAGGGCCACTTCTCTGGATATCCACTAAAACTAAGGGAGTTTCAGTGAAAATAGCATAGCCGAGGTTTTCCTGCATTAAACTAAAACCAGGGCCGGAAGTTGCTGTCATGCTCTTAAACCCTGTCCAAGAAGCCCCTACAACAGCCGCAATACTCCCAATCTCATCCTCCATCTGAATGTAATAGCCCTTAAGTTTCGGAAGTTCTCTCGCCATTGTTTCAGCAATTTCACTCGCTGGTGTTATTGGATATCCTGCATAAAATCTACATCCCGCAAAAAGGGCCCCATAAGCTATGGCCTCATCCCCTTGCATGAAGTAGTTTCCCTTTGGATACATCTTTTTTAAGAGTTCTATCTGTTCAGGCTCATCTCCACGGATTATCATGAGGTGTCACCACTTAACAGCTATTGCAAAGTCTGGACATAGAAGTTCACAGAGCTTGCACTTCACGCACTTATCTGCATTTACTGGAATCGGGTAATGTACACCCTTTTCACTAAGTTCTTTGCTCCACTCAAATACTTTTCTGGGACAGAGTTCTAAGCAGATACCACATCCCTTACACAGAAAGGTGTCCACACTAATCTCAACCACTTCTGTTTTCCCGATAGAGAGACATCCATCCTTTTTAACTTCGACATTTGTCATAAGCATCACCCACGATCCACTAATTCTGTTTACGTATGTAAAACATTTAAAGTTTTCGAAAATTTTCTCCCCTATGCACATGCATAGAGAATGGGTTGGCTTTTAGCCTCTGAACAACTAACACATATCGCCTTAATGTACACAACCCAGCATCAAATACCCTATTTTAAATTGAAATTTAAATGGGTAGAGTTTATGTTCATAAAGGAAGATTACCACATTTGAAGTTGCCAATCCAGAAGTCCTTCCATAATTATATACTCCCATTCTTCAATACATTCATGCTCGATTTTTTTCAAATGCTTCATGTCCTGAGTGTTTGAAAAGTCCCTAATGGCCCTTGCAACACCTTTATCACATTTCCCACAATTATGGGGCCCCCTTTTCGAGCCAGCTCCCACAGGATCACTTAGAATTCTTTTTTCAGGAAAATTTCTTTTAGCCCATTTAATAACCTCAACAACACTCCAAAGCCATGGAGGCCGGTACTCCTTTTTTTCCCACAACCTCTCATACACTGTGCCTCTTTGAATGTTAGTAACATTTATGGAGAAGGTGTCAGTATAAGGGGCAGCTTTCTTTATGCTCTCTTTTATATCCTCAATTCCATCACGTTCATTTAGAAAAGCGGGTTTTAGAAGCAGATAAGTCTTCACATATGCCCCAGCCTCTCTAATAACTCTACTGGCCGTGATAAATTCTTCAAAAGTATTCCCCTTATTTATTCCCACATCAGCTATGTCATCACTTGCTGTTTCAAGACCTACAGCCACCTCGAAGTGTTTGCCTTCTACTAAATCAACTAACTCCTTAACTGTCCCAAATCTAACAAGCTCAGAACGGGTCTCCACAACAATTTCCTTAACATCCTCAATTTTTGCCAATAAGGAGAAAATCTCCTTCCTTGTTGCAGGTTTAACTTCTCCATCATCAAAAAAGCTCCCTGAAGTAAATATTCTAACTGAAATTGGCCCTTTTTTTCCTTCAATTTTTTTGATGGCCTTTTTAAAATATTCAATAAGATCTCTCTGAGTCCACGGTGTTTTTGGAGCCTCTGCTGGATATGAGCACATATAACATGCTTCTCCAATTCTATAACGATAACATCCTATTGTTGGTAATATCACATAAAGGGCAGTTCCTTTTTTCCCAGCAACGTTGTCCTCACTGGTCCAGAATGTCATTGTATTCTCACCCATCACATCTTGGAAAATTCCTTTTTAAGTTTGATGGAGAGCCGAAAAAGAGATATACTTTAAACAAAGTTTAAAATTAAGGTGAGGATTTATGAGTTTAACAAATGCAAAAACCTATGGTGGAACAGGAGCAATTCTATCTTTGCTTGGTGGGTTCATCCCAAGAGTTGGGAGTTTAGTTACATTGCTGGGGCTTGTGCTTCTACTCTTTGCAGTGAAAGAAATTGCTGATGAAATCGAAAGAGAAGACATATTCAGGGATTACTTAGTGGGAGTTATTCTTCGATTTGGAGCACTTATTGTCCTAATTCTTGCTCTCGTCCTCGCGATAGGATTTGCTGTGTTGAAAGGAGCCCCTTTTAAAGGGATGGAAGAAGGTTTTGAAGGAATGAGAAGGTTAATTGCACCTATACTGATAGGAGCCCTCCTAGCATGGACCTTGTTTGTCCTTGGCACCTACTATACAAAAAAGAGCTACGAAAAGATATCCTCCGAGGTGCAAGTTGATACTTTTAAGACGGTTGGCTTTTTGTACTTCGTAGGAGGGATCCTGCTGATAGCACTTGGAATAGGTCTTTTGGTACTTCTAATAGGTAAAATTCTGGAGATAGTGGCCTACTTCTCTCTTCCAGAAAGCATTAAAAAAGAAGAAGTGAGTGAAAAAGTAGGGGGGTAAGTAAAAGTGGCAAAGATCTTGGTAACAAACGATGATGGAATTCACTCAAGGGGAATAAAAGCGGCCGTTGAAGCTCTTCAAGATCTTGGGAAGGTTTATGTAGTAGCACCAATGTTCCAAAGAAGCGCTAGTGGAAGAGCCATGACCTTACACAGACCTTTAAGGGCAAAAAGAATTAAACTTAAGGGAGCAAAAGCGGCATATGCATTAGACGGGATGCCCGTTGATTGTGTAATTTTTGCCATGGCCCGTTTTGGTAAATTTGATCTCGCAGTTAGCGGGATAAATTTGGGAGAAAATATGAGTACTGAGATTACAATTTCTGGAACAGCCAGTGCTGCCATAGAAGCCGCTACTCATGATATTCCCAGTATAGCCATGAGTTTAGAAGTCAATCGAGAAAAACATAAATTTGGTGAAGGAGAAGAAATAGACTTTTCCGTAGCAAAATCCTTTTTAAAAAGAATTTCAAAGGCTATTCTGAGTAACGGAATGCCCAAGGGTGTTGATATGCTCAACATTAATGCCCCATATGATGCACATGAAAACACCCCTATAGAACTCACAAAACTCGCTAAAAGAATGTATATGGCCTCAGTTGAAGAGAGAATCGACCCTAAGGGGAATCCTTATTATTGGATAGTCGGTACTCAATGCCCCAAAGATACTCTAGAACCAGGCACTGATATGTATGCTCTGAAAGTTGAAAGAAAAGTTAGCGTAACTCCAATAACCCTTAACATGACAGCAAAAGTCAATTTTAGTGATGTTAGAAGACATTTGCAGTTGTGAAGTATCCCCTCCCTGAAAGGTGAGAGTTTCAAAGAAAAATATAATATCATCAAAAAGACTCTGGCGCCCGGGTCGGGATTTGAACCCGAGTCGCGGGAGTGACAGTGCCGCATGCTGGGCCTGGCTGCACCACCCGGGCCTCTGAGTGGCCGGGGGCGTCC
>QMUF01000056.1 GCA_003663525.1 Thermococci archaeon
TGAATTACCTCGTTGGCGATCATAAAGCTTGATGCCAAGTTTATGAGATTTTTTGTTCCTAGAGAAAGTGGTAACTGGAGATAATGGAAATTAGCAGGTTTTTTCTCTGCTTCGTTTCCGATTATAACCACTGGAATCTCCATCTTAGGCAAACTTTTGGGTTGGATTCCAATTACAACTAGTGCTTTAGTATCTAACGTATTTGTCAATTCTATAGCTTTCTTGAGTAGTATTGCACTATGTTCATTCTCTTTCATGCTCTTCCCTAATTAAAGTTATAAGCAGTGGATATTTATAAACATTTTTAAGCAATGAAGTAATTAGTGACAACCTAATAAGTGTTTTAAACATTAAGTTCAAACACCTCCTTGAGAAGAGAGGTGTAAAACATGAAAGTTGTTGTTGCAATTACTGGAGCAAGTGGCGCAATTTATGGTATCCGTTTAATAGAGGTTTTGAGAAGTTTGGGTCATGAAGTCATCCCGATCGCATCGGAAACTGGCTTAAAAGTTGTTCGATATGAATTAGGTGTTGAATTTGAGCCCGATTTTCATGAACGGGACTTGTTTGCTCCAATGGCATCTGGTTCATACAAGTTTGATGCTGTCATAATTGCTCCATGTTCAATGAAAACCTTAAGTGCCATAGCAAATGGATTTTCTGATAATTTAATCACACGAGTAGCTGATGTGGCCTTAAAGGAACGTAGAAAATTAGTGCTTTTGGTTAGAGAGACACCGTTGAACTTAATACACATCCAGAACATGTTGAAGGTTACCCAAGCTGGAGCAATAGTTATGCCAGCATCTCCAGGATTTTATAGTCAACCTAAAAGTTTAGACGATATGATTAACTTTATAATTGGAAAAATTTTAGATATTCTTGGACTACCTCATAATTTGTACAAACGATGGGGGGAGTAAAGTGGTATATCTTGACGATTTAGATAGAGAAATTCTGAAGCTCCTTCGAGAAGATGCTCGTCTAACGATATCAGAGATGAGTGAAAGGTTAGATAAACCTGAGTCCACCATACATTTCAGAATAAAGAAACTTATAGAAAGGGGGGTTATAGAGAGGTATACAATTGTCCTGGGCAAAAGTGCGAGACCTAACGAGATAGCATTTGTTGTCTTAGAATTAGAAAAACCAGTCATTGAAGACTTTTTAGATAAATACCTTGAATATGTCTCGAGAAATTTGGCCATGTTACCCAATATTCTCCTGGTTGGAAAAACTGAAGAGGAAAGAATAATTGCGTTAGTTGGGGCAGATAGTAAAGAGGAGCTTTTGAAATGCATTGAGGAAAACATTAAGAGTATACCCAGTGTAAAAAATGTTTCAATTCACTATATCAAAGATTTTAAAAAGGGAGAAGAGATTAAAGGTCTTTTAATGGGGATCTAAAATGGAGGTTGAGATTAAATTTAAAGTAGATTTTAATGAGATTGAAGGTAAAATAAAGGCTCTTGGAGCAAAATTTATTGGAGAGGAAGTACAGGAGGATTTATATTTTGATCTTCCTCTTCCTGATCTTCTCCGCATTAGACATATTGTTAATCTCAATAAAGTAATTTTGGGATATAAAGAGATTAAAGACGAGAAAAATGAGGAATTTGATGAGATAGAGGTCAGAGTAGAAAATTTCAACAAAATGAAGGAAATTTTAGAACGGCTTGGTTTTAAAGAGGATGTCTGGGTTAAAAAGTATAGGCGAGTTTATAAACTCGAAAACATCACCTTTGAACTTAATACGGTAGAGGGGCTTGGTGATTTTTTGGATATTGAGGTTATAAGTGATGATGTTAATGAAGCCAAAGAGAGGATATGGGAAGTAGCGGGGAAGCTGGGATTAAAAGAGAAAGACGTCGAATCAAGACTTTATCAAGAACTAATAAAGGAAGGGGAAAAAACTACCTTGCAGTAGCGACTATTTTTATTATATCGTTATACTGGAGCTCGTAATCTTCTCCTACCCTTCTATGGGTTTTTGCATTAACTGCATAGAGAAAGCTCTTACCGAGATCGGTGTGTACTTTATATGCTAGATCTCTGGGGGTTGCGCCTTTTTTCATCAGGAATACATGAGGTAAAACATTTCCAAACTGGTCTGTAAGTTTACGCTCGTCTTCAACTGGATAAACAGGAACAAGTTGAAGAATGTCGAAAACGGTCCTATTTATGACCTCTTGAACTCCAGTTGATCCGAATCTATTTAGAACCTTCTCTCTGATGAGATCGAGGCCGTGCTTTTGTTTTTCATTGAGGGGTTTTATCACATTAAAGTCCTTTGTGCCAGGAATATAATCAATGTAACCAGCTTTGGCTGCTTTTCTTAGAGTGAGTTCTGCAGCTGCAGAGGTTGGAACGACTATATACCCCCTTTTCTTTCCTTCTTTTATAACACGTTCAATATCTTCATCACTTGCGGCATCGGCTTTGTTGGCAGCTATTATTAGCGGCTTGTTTATTTTTCTTAGCTCTCTGACAAAATTAAATAAGTCATTGTCACTCCATTTGGTGGGGTCATCGCTTAGTCCGACTTTGTGTAGTGCTTGTAGCACGTCTTCTTCCCTAACACCTATTCCCGTGAGTTGCTCTGCGATTGCTTTTGAGAGCTTCAAACCTTGTAGCTTTATTCTCTTTGAGAATTTGTCCCAATTTTTCTTGAGAATGCTATGGACCCAGTAATCTATCTCTTTTTCTAAGAATTCTATATCCTCCACAGGGTCGTGATACTCTGTGGGTTGTCCCTCAACGTCAGTTTTTCCTGTGACATCAATAATATGAATAAGGGCAGAGGCCATTCTTAAGTCGTCTAAGAACTTATTCCCGAGTCCTCTTCCTTCATGGGCCCCTGGAACAAGACCTGCAACATCTATCATTTTTATTGGAATCAATGACACTCCATTTCTATATTCATAGTTCTGTGGGTTAGGCACACATCCAGTTTCTTTACAAGGATGGGTTGCAGTTGCATAGCTCACTCCGATGTTTGCATCTATGGTTGTGAAGGGATAATTAGCTATCTGAACGTCAACGAGAGTGGCCGCAGCAAAAAAGGTTGATTTCCCAACATTTGGTTTTCCTACAACACCTACTTCCATTTTATCACCTCAGAATATTGTGAAATTCCCCTTTTCCATAATCCTTTCCCCATCAACTTCTACAGTGGGATGCCATACAAGACAATCATAGTGGTTTAATGCGGGGGCATCATTGTCATAATTAGCTCCAATGGCTATGTGGATGGTTTTTCGGATCTTCTCATCTTCTAAAAGTTTTCCTGACATTTGAGCTTTTGGATTTAGTCCTATTCCGACCTCTCCAAGGTGCCACGAGTTTTTGGCCTCTTCTAACTTTCCTATCTTAATAGCCATTTTTTCTGCATCTTTTATTGCTTTTTCTAGCTTTTTTGCAGCTTTTCCATCTTCAATTCTGCTTACAAAACCATTTTCTACGTAAACTTTAACGGGCTTTTTGGGGATAATACTCTCTCCACCTAAGCCCAAGGTTCCATCAAATACTATAACTCCTTCACTTTTTCCAATTGTGGGGGAGATGAAAACTTCCCCGGCAGGAATATTTCCACCACTTCCGGCCTTTCTAAAGTCGCCATCATCTTTTAATGGCTTTCTATCTCGTATATCTATCATGAGATCTGTTCCCTTTTCCGTGGTTATATGGATTTCTTTCCCATGTTTTAGAATTTTGGCAATGATTGTGGCCTCGTCTCTAAGTTTTGTGTAATTTATGGGAACACTGCGAAGGTAGATCTCTTTTGTAATTCCGGGGCTCCAAAAGGCCCTAATTTTTTTGTCTCCTCTCAGGAGCTTTTCAAATATATGATTGTATTTTTTATGGTCCCTACCAATATAACCGATATTGATACCATGAGCATCTTTCCCAAGTTTTTGCTCACTAATGGAGATTACAATGTTTGGTTCTGACTTTATGGCTTCTATAACTGCTCGCTCAGCATAGTCCAAAGAACCTTTGGTCTCTTGAACAACTATTGTGGGCCTTGCTTTGAATTTCTTTGCAGCATGAAATAGACTTAAAGAGATTTCAAAGACTTCTCCTGGGTTGGTTATTATTAATATCTCCTCTCCGTCTTCCACACTTAATACATCTTTCATGAGTATCATAGATACGTCAGTTAAGTTCACTTTTCCACCCCTTAGTCCATTTATTTTCACCCCCTTAATTAGACTTGTGCTTGGGAAGGGAAAGAGTTATAAAGCAAGCTTCCCGTTATCAATGTGAACTCTATCTTTGATTATTTAGGAGGGAAGAAAAATGGCGGAAAGACCACTTGATGTTATACACAAATCACTTGACAAAGAGGTTTTGGTAATCCTCAAAAGGGGAGCCGAATATAGAGGAAAGCTCATTGGTTATGACATCCACTTAAATGTAGTCTTGGCTGATGCTCAGCTTATTGAAAATGGTGAGCCCAAGAAAAATTATGGTAAGATCGTGATCAGAGGAGATAACGTGTTGGCTATCTCCCCAGTCGAGATAGAATGAGTGAGAGGTGAAGTTTCGTGGGAAGTGGAACAGCCCCTCATGGAAAAAGGAACAGGACTCCTACTCACATAAAATGCAGGAGATGTGGGAGAAAATCTTTCAATACACGGAAGGGCTATTGTGCCTCTTGTGGCTTTGGAAGGAGCAAGAGAATTAGGAAATATAGCTGGAGTCACAAATGGAAGAAGGCAAAGGGTGTTCTTTAATTTTCTTCCTCTTTTCCCAAGATATATGAACTACTCCCCCTTTTGGAAGGGGGCTTCCCGCCCGAAAAAGATAAAATACATTGTTCTAATTAATTTTCATGAGTGCTAAAGAGAAGATTTTGGCTTATCTAAAAGAGAGGAGCCATGAAGGTGCTCTTCAAAGTGAGCTCTATGACCTTAATTATTCTAGATCTACGATAGCCGAAGCTATTGAAAGCTTAGAAAGAGATAGAAAGATTCTTAGGAGAGGACTTGGAAAGAAGACATATAGAGTTTGGATTGTTGAGGAGGCTCCCTTTCCGATAGAGGGGACCCTTAGACTTGGTCTGTTGAAGGCTTTGGAGTATCCTCACGCTCTTTTAAGCGCCAAAGATCTTGAGGGTGAATATGATGTGAGGATAGTGGTATATGATAGCGCTCTGGAACTTACAAATGCATTAAGTTTGGGAAAGGTAGATTTAGCCTGTTCTCCATTGATTACCCAGGTTCTTTTTGCACTGCTCACTAAGAATTTGAAAATTGTTGCGGGATGTGGATTTGGGGGAAGCGGTGTTGTTGTAAGAGAAGGCCTGAAAACGGGTATAAAAATTGGCTCTTCGGAGCTTTCCACAATGGAGGCTATGTTAAAGCTATTTCTTGAAAAGCACAATCTTATAGAGAGGGTTCAGGTGGTTTATTTCAAAAAGCCTGAGGAGATTGTGAAAGCGTTTTTAAAGGGGGAAATAGATGCTTTGAGTATATGGGAGCCATATTTAAGTAAATTAGAAAAATTAGGCTTTAGAACTTATAGATACATACAAACGTTTGGTCTTTATCCATGTTGCACACTCGGAGTAAACTATGAATTTTTAAGACTTAATGGGGAACTTTTCCATAAATTTGTAGAACGTTATAAAGAGAATACTGAAAAACTTGAGCAGCGGAGAGAAGAGGCTATCCAACTAATGGAGAAACTTTTTGGGTTTAGTACAAAACAGATAAGGAATAGCTTTGATGGATTTTTGTATGATTATAAACTGACTAAAGATCAAATAGAATTGACCTTGGAGCGTTTTGGACTAAAAGTATTTAATTTGGATTCCCTTCTTTTGGCAAAAGGTTTTTAATATCTTGAGTTCTTTTATACCTTGCCTCTAATCGTTAAGACAATAATCTAAGTGAGAACTATGAACGGAGAGTTAAGAAGAAGACTCTGGGCCCTTGCATGGCCTGCAATTCTAGCTAATATAGGGCAAACGCTTGTAAACATAGTGGACATGATAATGGTTGGACAACTTGGTTCTTTAGCCATAGCTAGTGTGGGACTTGGAGGGCAGTTTTCATGGTTCTTGATGCCTCTTATGTTTGCGATCTCTACTGGAACCCTCGCACTGGTGGCCCGATTTGTAGGTGCTAGGGATTTTGGCATGGCTGAAAGGGTTCTGGAGCAGAGTGTATATCTTGCATTTTTCATGAGTATTCCAGTGATGTTATTTGGTCTTTTCTTTGGAGACGATGCTCTTAAAATAATGGGAGCCAGTGAAGATGTCATAAAACTTGGATACTCATATATCAGGATGTTTTTCTTATTTTACCCGGTAAATTTCATGGCATTTGCCGCTTTCAGTGCCCTTAGGGGTGCAGGAGATACAAAAACTCCGATGAAGCTGACTTTACTTACTAATGGAGCAAATGTTTTTTTAAACTACGGATTGATTTTTGGAAACTTTGGATTGCCGAGGTTAGAAGTAGTGGGGGCTGCTTTGGCCTCTGGACTTTCAATCCTAATTGCCTTCATTGTAGGGCTAGTATTATTCCTTAAAGGTTCACTAGTTTTGAGATTTAGACCTTCTTTTAAGCCTGACTGGGAGGTCATAAAGAGAATTTTACGGATTGGTATTCCAGCCACCATTGAAAGAGCCATCTTTAGCTTTTATAACTTCCTCTACATAAGCATTGTCACACGCTTTGGAACTATAGCATTAGCTGCCCATCAGGTCGGTTTAAGGGTTGAAAGTATAGCATATATGCCTGCTTTTGGCTTTAATGTTGCTGCTTCAGCTTTAGTTGGTCAAAGTCTCGGAGAAGAAAATCCAAAAAAAGCTGAAAAAGTTGTTTACGAGGCTTTAAAAATGGTCTCTGTATTCATGGGGGTTATGGCAATAATTTTGGTGGTTTTTCCCAAATACCTTGTTATGCCTTTTGTGACTAAGAGTGATCCCAATTATGCTGAGGTTCTCCGATTGGCCAGCATTTACCTTATAATCGTGGGAATAAGTGAAATTCCCCTTGGATGGACATTCGTGTTAAGTGGTTCTCTTAGAGGGGCTGGAGATACGAAAAGTCCAATGTACGTAACTGCCATAAGCAAGCTTTTATTTAGAATAATACCCTCTTATATCTTAGGCTTTGGAGTTTCCTTCTGGATAATTCATATAGAAGGAATGGGAGTTATAGCTGCATGGCTTGCGATGACATTAGAAACTTTCACAACGGCAGTATTTTTCTGGTTTATTTTCAAACGAGGAAAGTGGAAGTATATAAAAGTATGATTACTGGAGAGCTTTTAAGGCCCTCAATACATCTTCAAATGGAGCATCTGTTTTTATTGCAGTTGGGGAAAAATGAGTTCTGCTCACTTTGTAGCCTTTCTCTTGGAGTATTGCACCTATATCAGAGAGCTTTCTTACTTCAAGGGAGTTTCTCCTTGCAAGAGCATGAGTATCGTAGAAGAACGGCCCATCCAGTTCCTCGAGGAGAGTGTTCAAAAAGTTAAGAGCTTTCTTCTTTTGGACCAGCTTACATTCTTCACTTTTCAATATCATTTTTTCAATGAATTTTTGGTTTTTAATTGGTCCTAGCCACAACGGGCCGAAGGCATTAGGCTTACTTGGAAGGAACTTTTTTTCAATTTCGAATTTTCCATTTTTAGTATTGAAATAGACATAACCAAGGTTCATAAGGGACTTGTCTCCTTCCTTTGCCCCATCTTTGAGTTGCAAGAATGCTCTGAAGTAATGATCTTTATAATATGCAACGAGAACTTTGATTCCTAGATCATATTTTGCAGCATATCTTGCAACAGTTCCTATTAGAATTCTTAGCCCGCTTTCGTGGCAGAGTTCTCCTCTCAATGGTCTTGAGTTATATTTTCTAATACAGGCTTTTGAGTGCGCCCCACATAGAGGGGCAGTATCTGTAGCGGTAATTGCAATGGTTCCTCTCCTTTTAGCACTCCTAAGTGCTGAATCGAGAAATTCCATTGGAGAACCAAAAGGATCAAGATCAATGAAATCAAAGTATCTAAACTTTTTGGCCATCAAGAGATTAGCATCTTTGTTTGTTGCAATTATCTTTCTTTCTCCGGTTATTATTGCCATTTCCCTTTCTAGAATAGGTTTCTCACCAAAATTATTCTCTAGGTTTTTAATAATAAGTTCAAAAGCATTTGGGTTTATGTCATTTAACCATATTTCTTCAGCTTCAGTTTCGAGAGCATATCGTATTCCCCTCACCCCTGTCGCGGATAGAGCATCTAGAACTTTTTTAGAGCCCAAGACTTTCAAAACGAGAACACTCAGGTCTCTATTAAGAGTCATGATGGGGTTATAAAAGACA
The DNA here is from genome assembly GCA_003663525.1 of Thermococci archaeon. Classification (GTDB taxonomy): domain Archaea; phylum Methanobacteriota_B; class Thermococci; order Thermococcales; family Thermococcaceae; genus Thermococcus_A. The sequence goes on from QMUF01000056.1 coordinate 8,334, forward strand.
GGGGCATCATAAATACGCTCAGCTTTGGGTATAAAGATCTCGGCCATGCCCTCTTTGATTTTGATAAGTTCCATCAAGTTACCTCCAAAAAGAAGGAAAAGGGAAGTCACTTTATCTCAACATAATCGCCTATTGATTGGCCAGGTAGGGCTCTTTCAAATATTGCTTTTACTTCTCCTCTAACTCCATGGGTTCTTGTAATTTTTCCCGCAAGAAGCTTTCCGCTTGGGCTTTTCCATAGGACTTTCTTGCCAATAAGAGTTGCAGCTTGTTCTTTGCTTTCAATCCCTAGTGGTTTGATAATCATGTGGTTGCTGTGCTGGTGCTCTTTACTTCTCATGTAACTTAATATGATACCCTTCATTATCATCACCGGAAATCACTATGGAAACCAGTTTTTTAAACTTTTATGTCACCGAAGAACAGGAAAACGTGGTGGGGCGAGGGGGATTTGAACCCCCGACACCCGGATCTTCAGTCCGGCGCTCTCCCAGGCTGAGCTACCGCCCCACTTCCCAACTATAAAAGGTCTAATCCGCTTTATAAATCTTGCGGTAAATTAATCTTACCTATGGATACTAAAATCGAAA
>QMUF01000057.1 GCA_003663525.1 Thermococci archaeon
AAGAGAGGTGGAAAGGGCGGAAATAAAAGACAGCGAAACTATTCTTGAAATAGGGCCCGGTTTGGGCGTACTTACCGATGAACTTGCCAAAAGAGCTGGAAAAGTTTACGCCATAGAGAAGGACTCTCGGATAATTGAAATCCTAAAGAGGGAGTACAGATGGGATAATGTAAAACTCATACAAGGAGATGCTCTAAAAATTGAATTCCCGGAATTCAACAAGGTAGTCTCTAACCTCCCTTACCAGATTTCGTCTCCAATAACCTTTAAGCTTCTAAATTACGATTTTGAGAAGGCCGTGCTTATTTATCAGCTTGAGTTTGCCCAGAGAATGGTAGCCAAGCCTGGAGAGAGGAATTACTCCCGTCTTTCGGTTATGGTACAAGCCAAAACTAATGTGAGCCTTGTTGAAAGAATCGGAAAAGGGGCATTCTATCCGAAGCCAAAAGTTGATTCTGCGGTAATAGTGATGGAACCCAAGCCCAAAGATGAGCAGATCAAGCTAAATGAAAACCTCGTGAAAGCCCTTTTCCAGCACAGGAAAAAACTGGCAAACAAGGCCCTAAAGGACTCCTACCATATGCTGGGACTAACAAAGGAGGAGTTCAAAAAATTTAAACCAATTATTGAGCGCATCCCTCATAGCAACAAGAGAGTTTTCCAACTATCTATAGAAGAAGTAAAAGATATCGAAGAATTCCTCAGAGATGAGAGCCTTATTGATTAGATGTTCCTTTTAAGGACGGATACTTTTCTCTAATTCTCTTGAGTCTGTTGTAGCGCTCTTCTTCTCTCTTCGCTAACCACTGAGCAGGTCCCCCTACCTCCGGATTTTCTATTGTAGTGGAGACATGTTCACAAACTTCTTTAGTCATTTTTTCATTTTCCATCAGGATTTCGAAAAGATATTCAAGCCTAGCCCTTTCAAGAAAATTCTTTAACGTCTTTTCAGCTAAAACGGCTTTTAAGGATGGAAGGTCGACTGAAACAACTTCTTTCCTTGGAAAATCTTTTTGTAGAGTTCAAGAAGCTTTTCAACATGTTCAAGGTTCTCTTGATAGAGCTGATAGAAAATTTTAGGAAGCTCTTCACTCCAAATCATTTCTTTGCTCAGCTCATACAACCGATAATATACCTCAACTTCTTCAACTTTAGTCTTTATCTTGTATGAGACCAATTCTTCAGGATTTAGGTGTGGGAGCGTTTCAAGGCACTTTCGGATAATATGATTAACAGAAGAAAATACTTCCGACATTATAACTCTCTCAAAAAATTAGATTGGAAATTTAAAAACATGGCGCTTAATTTTTAAACTCCTTTCCAAACTTCCAAACATGATGGTTGCAATAATTGATGGCTATACAGACGAGCCGGCAGGCCTTGGAGTGCCACCCTATTTAGGAATCTACCCTAGGTACGCTTATGGAGCGATAAAAAAGGCCAGAAAAGACGTCAATATTTTTTATCTCACCATTGATGATCTTCGTTTTACCTTTGAGGGTGAACAGGGAATAAAAACCAAGAACAAAACTCCCAATGTATATAAAACAAAAGAAATTCTTGAAAAGGCCGATGTGATTGTCTACATCGGTGGGTTGCACACTCCGGGCAAATACCTTTCTGCGGTTCCTTCCCAAGTAGAGGAAGTTGTAAGGTTTATAAAACCCTTTGACGGCGTAAAAATCCTTGGTGGACCCGCTTTCATGGGTTCTTCTCATGGTGGTGGAACAATCATAAGTTCTCGCGAGTTAAGTAAGGCCCAATTGATTTTTGATCACATAATCTATGGCGACCTAGAGGCCTTTCTTTATGATTTCTTCAAAAATCCTAAAGACACAAATCCATTTCGCTTTAGAACATACAATGAGCTCAGGGATTATGCGTTTTTAGGGGCTGAAGTGGTAAAGCAATTCCCGGACTATCCAGAGTTTGTTATAGTGGAAATCGAGAGCCAAAGGGGGTGCCCCAAAGCTGCAGGAATAGGGGGATGTAGTTTTTGCACTGAGCCTGTGAGATATAAAACAATTGAAGATAGGCCAATTGAGGATATTGTAAAAGAAGTCGAGATTCTTTACAATTTAGGTGTAAGACACTTTAGAATTGGCAGACAAAGCTGTATCTTCTCCTACATGGCAAAACCAAATGACAGAGTGCCCACTCCAAATCCTGAAGCCATTGAAAAACTCTTTAAAGGCATAAGGACTGTTGCACCGAAAATAAAAACACTCCACGTTGATAACGCAAACCCGGCTATAATAGCAAATTATCCCAAAGAGAGTATTAGAATAGCAAAGGCCCTTATTAGGTACGGTACTCCAGGAAACGTTGTTGCCTTCGGCCTTGAAACTGCTGACCCAAAGGTAGCAAGGCTTAATAACCTAAACTCAACCCCTGAGGAAACCTATGAAGCTGTGAAAATCTTAAACAAAGTGGGAGCAAGAAGGGGCTACAATGGCATGCCCTTGCTGTTACCGGGAATTAACATTCTTTTCGGACTGCCTGGAGAAACTAAGAAAACTTATGAACTCACTTACGAGTTTTTAAAGAAAATTCTTGATGATGGTCTTCTAATAAGAAGGATAAACATTCGACAGGTAGTAGTATTTCCAGGAACTCCATTATGGAACATGAGAGAAAAAATAAAGACTGAAAAGCATAAAAAACTCATCCATCACTACAAATACAAAATAAGACATGAAATAGATTATCCAATGCTCAAACGCTTGGTTCCTGTGGGTACGATTTTGAGAGAAGTCAGGGCGGAAGTTTTTGATAATGGTTTAACTTACGGCCGGCAGATAGGAAGTTACCCCCTTATAGTGGGAATTCCGAAGGAGATAGAACTCAATAAGCTCTACAATGTTGTGATAGTTGGTCATGGATTTAGAAGCATAACAGGAATTCCGATTCCCATAAACGTGAATCGAGAAAGTTCCAAAGTGCTCAGTTATCTCCCAGGACTAGGTAAGAAGAGAATAATTAAGATTCTCGCACAAAGGCCCTTTGAAAACAAGGAAGAATTTCTAAAAATGTTAGATCCCAAAGAAAGGGGATTCTACGAAAAGATTACAAAAATCTAAAATCCAAATCAGAGTTTTATAAAAATACAAAGTTAAAAAGAAGTTAAGAAAAGGCTAAAGCCTTCAGTTTGACTCTATAAGGCCTATGAGCTCGTCAACTGCTTCTGCAGTCTTGGTGTAGTCTTGCCCTGCAGCGATTATGACGTAGTTGTCTGGGTCGTTTGGAAGTGGCTCAACGATTAATGCATAGCCGTCCTCATCCATGACATCCTCTTTCCACTCTGCAACTTTCTCTTCGCCGAAGACTTCTTCGAGTTGTGCCCAGACCTTGTTGCTTACCCATCCACCAATGATGTAAACATCCTTAGTGTTGTCAGCAACGTTGAACTCTGCCAAGTCAACTTCATAGTCCGGGACTGCAACTGCGTATGGGTCGATTGATGGGATCATGTAGTCGGTGTAAGTGTCAACAACTCTCTCTGTGTACCAGACAAGGCGGTAGTCAGTTCCATCGTCGGTTGTGAGGAAGACATCAAGGTCATCAAGTTCGAAGTCCTCTCCAAAGTCAAGCGTTGCTGTACCGTTGAAGTAGACCCAGACTGATTCTCCTTCTCCTGTCCAGTTGAGCAACCAGTTGTCTACTACGGGTTCTCCTTTCTCAACTTCTCCTGTAAGCCAGTAGTGAGTCCAGTCAACATAGATGTATTGGCTTCCAAGGACACCAAAGAATGTGTCACCAATGTTCATGTACACAAAATCTTCAATTTTATCCTTCTTTAGTTCTTTAGTTACGTTTTCTAATCCGGTAACACCATACTCGGTCTCTAGTTCATCCAATGTCTTAATTACGTTGTTCCCATCTCCATCTACATACAAGAAGTAGTCAACGCTCCTGTTCATAATGACTAGGTCTGCTTGGTCAGCGTCTGGACCCTTAATTTGTACAAGGGCTCTTGGTGGGTCTGTGAGTTCATAATCAACAAAGGTTATCTCCCATCCTGTAATGTCTTCAACTGGGACACCAACCTCATAGGTTTGGAGTGGTTCTGAGGAGTCTGAGTCATAGAAGTAAGCCTCATCAGTCAAGTAGATAGTAGTTCCTGGGTACTGTGGGAATGGGCTTATATCTGGACCAAAGTAGATCTTTATAGCCGGACTGTCTGTGGTACTGTTAATCGTAAATGTCTCTTCAGTTCCGTTATAGCTTATTCTAGACCAGTTAAACCAGATCGTGATGTTTTCTCCAGCAGGTTGGGTGGTGTTGGGAACCTCTATTGAGTATGGGAATGTCTCAAAGTCTGGAACATATTCAGCTGCATTGAACCACCATGGCGCACTGTCATCATCTGTAAATGCTTCTGTCATGTGTGTGTCTGTGGCTTTTACTTCTACCTCTGTTGAGGTAATTGAGTCTTGGAATAGTGACAAGGCAAGCCTTGCAGCTGATAATCCGTCTTCCTTAACGTGGACAACTTGTCCGTCAACCTCTGCGGTTGTTGGGAAGGCAATCACGGCTTTTTCAATATTAAGGCCAGCATATACATTGTCGGTTTGAGCTGCTACTGCTCCAAGGCCCCCTGCTACAAGGGCGCCGACACCCAGTGCAATTATTTTTCTTGCTTTCATATCTTCACACCTCCAATACCTCGTAGGGGCTAAACCCCTAACTATGGTATTCTTCATTACCTATAAGTGCCTTGGGGTTTATATACTTTTCGCTTTCAGACCCTTTCTAACGATTAAAAGAGCTCGCTCATTGCCGTAATAGCTAAAAATGACATTTACTTAATGCCTACACTCCATTCGCCTTTTGCCGATAATATCTTAACTAAAAACTAAATGTTAATGACTCATTAATCCTCTGCTATGTAAAAGAGTTTATAAACATTGCCGCTTTTAAAATTAAAAGATCCAAAAATCAGGAAAGTTTGATTTTAAACATGTCATGCTCAACAATCTTCTTTTTGATGGGTCTATGGATGAGCTCATAAACAAAACTCGCCAAGTCCGTTAAGACGTTCTGAAGCTCTGCTGCACTTACATCAATTGTTTCCGGTTCCGTTATGGAGATTGCAATAGGGGCAAATTTTCCTGTAAGCTGAAAAAGAGTCTCAAATGAAGAGATCAATTCCGCAGCAACCAATATACGAAGCTTTCCATTCTTTTCTTCTTGCACTTTACTGACGATTTTGTTTATTTTAGCCCCTTCATAGTCAAATGCTTTCTTCAAAACGTCTTCAATAGCCTTCTGATCTTCTCCAAATACCTCAATGACAAAGCGATAGAGAATTTCTCTGTCATCTATTATAGAGTCCTCTATTTCCTCCCTGCTATAGCCGATTCTTGGTTCTGGGAATTCCTCAAATCTAGGATAAACAGCCAGAGTGCCAAAATTTTTCATGAGCTCCCCTATGAAAAGAGAGACCTCTCCCAGAATTTTCATTAATTCTTTCCCTTCTATTTCCATTTTCGCTGGGGATATCACTTCAACAACCACTGGAGCATATTTCATTGCTGCTTTTACTATGTCCTTAAAAGAACCCTCGAGATCCGCCTCTACCATCATTGAGTATTTTAACATGTCATCATCAGGATTCTCTAGAATACTCTCAACTCTTATATTTTCAACTTTAAAAATATCTTCATTTTTGAGCGATTTTACAATCTCCTCAACAGCCCTTTCCAAAGCTTTCTTATCATTGGAAAGGCCTTCGATATAAAATCTAACTTTCATTGTCGTCATATTACCACCACAGCCCTCTGTAATGTTTTTTCTTATATTCTCCAATTATCGGTATTGGTTCACCACAGTATTCGCATTTTCCATTCTTTATATGATACTCCTCTATGGTAAACCCCCACCGGACTATTAAAGGTTTTCCACATTTTGGGCAGTATGTGTACTCTCCATTATGGCCGGGAACATTGCCAATATAAACAAACTTTAACCCTTCCTCTTTGGCTATACGGTAAGCTTTTTCAATTGTCTCAACGGGAGTTGGCGGCAAAGAGAGAAGCTGATAGTGCGGGAAGAAGCGGGAGAAGTGTACTGGTGTATCATCACCAAGCTCCTTCCCTACCCATCTCACAAAGGCCCTTATCTCTTCTTTGCTATCGTTGAGAGTTGGGATGATCAAGTAAGTCAACTCCACGTGAATTCCAAACTCTTTCTTGGCTATGATGGCCGTTCTTTTGCTTGGCTCAATGCCTGGAACCTTTGAGACCTTTCTGTAGAACTCATCCCCAAAGGCCTTTATATCGATGTTCATAGCATCAATGTAAGGAGCTAGGGCCCTAAAGGGTTCTTCGTTTATGTAGCCGTTTGTTACAAGTATGTTTTTAAGGCCGGCCTCTTTGGCAAGCTTTGAAGTTTCGAGAACAAATTCATACCATATCGTGGGCTCATTGTAAGTGTAGGCTATGCTCTCACACCCATAGTGTTTGGCCAATCTCACTATGGCCTCAGAGGTTGCATTCTCTAAGTAGGGGAAAGTCTCATTGCTCTGACTTATCTCCCAGTTCTGGCAATGAATGCAGTGCATGTTGCACCCAACCGTACCAATTGAAAAAGCGCACGACCCGGGATGAAAATGATAAAGAGGTTTTTTTTCTATTGGATCGGCAGCCATGGAAGAAATTTTCCCATAATTGAGTGTATATAGTTTCCCATTAACATTTTTTCTAATCTTACATGATCCCCTTTGCCCTTCACTAATAATACAATTCAAAGGACACAAATGGCATCTCACCCTATTTCCCTCAAGGGATTCCCAATACATTGCTTCTCTCATAAGCTCACCATAAGAAAATAGTACTCATAGTAGTTTAAGTTTTTGGTTCAAAAGAAAAAAGAGGTCAAAGAACCTTTCTTCTAAAGAGAATTACAAGCGGAATAAGCCACACCAAGTGAACACCAATTGCTATTGGGAAGTCGCTGTAGTCGTTGAGTGGGATACCTTCGAACACTTTATAGAGCCAGTAGGTCGGTAAGAATGCCGTGAATTTACTCCAGTCTGTTGAGAGGTTTCTCCAAACAACGACGAGCTTTATCAGTGGTGGCAACATTAAGAACCATCCGAGAACCTTGGAAACTGTCAAAGCCTGCATCCTTGACTCTGAAAACACTGTGATCAGCAGTCCATAAATCCATACCTCAAAGACGAAGAGAACCCCCAAAGCCAGAAGCCCCTTTTGCGAAAGCTCTATGGCGAGGATTTTTGGGGATATGGCCGTTAGTACAGCAGTAGTTATGGAGGCCCATGTAAGCCTATATGTCAGAAAAGCCTCACTTGAAATGGGAATTACTTGGAGGGCCTGTATGGTTTTCTCCTCTTTTTCATCCGCCATCATGAATCCCGGTATCATGCCGAGTATCATGGGGATGAGTATTAGAGTCAAAAGCGCGAGTAATGGGTAATAGATTCCAACGCGGTCTTTGAAATATCTAACTATGAGAAGAAGCACGAGTATCATTGCCACACTGTAAAGGAGCATGGGGTCTCTGCGGAGAAGCTTAAGGTCGGTCTTGTAGATGGCCCCAAACTTTTTCACAAAACTCATCTCAATTCCTCCACGGCGTATTTGTAAAACCTTATTTTAGCTATGTAATATGCTATACCTGCCCAAACAATTAAAGCTGCAGCGGACCATACTAATGTGTTCCTCGAGATTTCCTCGAAGGGTGCCTTGAAGAAGTAAATTCCAGGATAACTTGGGATTGCATAGAGAACTTTCCAGATTTCACTCGTCAAGTAGCCATGATAATGGGCAAATGGAAGGAGTGAAATTATCAAAACTCCCATTATCGGAACAAAGTAGTCATCCAAGTCATGGTACTTTGCCGAAATTCCTATACCGAGGAGTGTGTAAACTATGGAAACCAAGAAAACTCCTACGATCACATATGGAAGCCCATTGAGGGAGCGGGTACCAATGGCCATTATAAGTATAGCTCCGATGATTGATAACACGCTCAAAAGGAGTGTTTTAGCCAAAATGTAGCTCTTCCATTCTAGTGGCGTTACCGCTAAAGCCCCTATCGCACCGTCTTTCTTTTCGGCGAATATCTCCGTTCCCACGAACATAAAACCAACAAGTCCCGGCTCAAAGAGGAGAAAGATCGGCAGCATTGTCGGGAGGTACTGCTCGGGGAAGACCATGAGCATGAGACCATATGCTAATCCTATTAATATGTATATTGGGTAAACGTAGCTTCTCACTCCAATGACAAGATTTGTCCTGATTATGTTTCTCATCATACAAGTCTCCTCCCCGTTACCTTGAGGAATATCTCCTCTAGACTTGGTTCTTCGGTGTTTATTCTTCTTATCTCATAGTTCTTCAAGATGTTCAGAAACTCCTCGTTTTGACCAATCTTTTCCAATGGGAACTCTTTTACGCTAACTTCACCGTTAGTTGTATATTCAACTTTGATGAGTTTCTTACCCATCTTAACTTTAAGCTCACTTGGGTTGTCCACCAGTCTCACAGCACCATCAACGATGAACCCTACTCTATCACAGAGCTCATCTGCAACGTACATGTTATGGGTGGTCAAAAAGATTGTTTTTCCATTTTCACGCATTTCAAGAAGTAAGTCTTTTATTTTTCTTGCACTTGCAGGGTCAAGACCTTCAAGGGGCTCATCTAAGAATAATATTTCAGGATCCGGCAGTAGGGCCCTTGCC
>QMUF01000058.1 GCA_003663525.1 Thermococci archaeon
ATACTCAGAGGGTAGTATGAAATTATTAGAATTTAGTCTTTCCTCTATGATTTTTAAAATGGCCCTTTCGGTCTGGGTGTGATAAATAATGGTAGGCTCACTTATGTATATTGGAACTCCATACTTTTCCTTCCTTTTTCTTAAAAACTTAAACATTGGATCACCTCAGGTGGGGATAAAACATCGTCATCATTCGGCTGGGATGACACTCATCATCGGTTGGCCACTCAAAAAGCCCTTTTAAAGCTTTATTCTCAGCATGAGCTCCAATTCGGGACCCGGGTATCATGGGATTGCACCCGATCATTATCCCTTACTTTCGAAGTTGATTTTGAAATTGCCTTAATAAGCTTTTCCTTAGGAAATAAAAGACTTTGTTTTGTGACATTGGTTTAATTAAACGTTATAACTTTTTCTAAATTCTCTCTATTCGTATATGCCATTTTCTCTCTATGGAGGTGATGGAATAAGGTTTAAGAGCTTTATCACTTCCCTTCCCGTGTTGACTTCTGTCCCCAATATTTTTTGAATATCTTCCTTCACATTACCAGGCAGTTCTGCCAGAGAAACTCTGTAAATAAATAGATTCCCTGCCTCAATTACTATGGCATCGTTTCCTTCAGGCAGATAGTCCAAAACTGGAGAGGATTTCACTATGTAAAATTCATTGACTTCTTCAACATGATCAAAAATCTCTTCAATGAGCTTGGCAAGCTTTTCAACTTCTTCCTTAAACTCTTCATGGATATCGGCAAACTCCAATATCGGGGTTACATCTCTAATAGAGATTGAAAACTCCACATCAACTAGAATTGACCTCGGCATGGTTTTTATTATCTTGAAAATTTCCTCAGCGTTTTTCAATAGATAGCAGACTCCCTCGTATTCCTTATCTCCATTTATATTCCATTCCTCAATCACCAAGAATAATTCCTCATTAGCGTCTAACACGTAGTAGGTAGTGGTCTCCGTTCTAATTCCATAATAGAATCCGGAGCTGAAATCTTCATAAATCAACCTCATGCTTTATCACCTTGGAAGTTAGTTGTACTCATATTGGTTACCTTTTGAAAACTTGCCCTTTAGGGCGAGGTATGTCACTTTCATAAGCATTTTTTAAAGGAGGGGCTGTTACCGCTCAGGAAGTGGTTTTGAATGAATGCCTAATAGTGTCATCCACGTAAAGAGGGGGTAATGAAAGTCTTCTCAAGGGCTTTCCTTGGAGTGACCTCTTTGAGGTTCAACTATGCAATAGAATTTAAAAAAATTTCGATCAATTAGTTGTAATTCTCAAATTAATGTACCCGGCCTAATGGGAGGCTTGAAAATGAAAAATATTATAATTTCCAATTACTGTATGAAAGCCTCACCCTTCAACATGGGGGAGTTAAAATGCCTTTCTGGTGGTGGCAAAACTTTTTATTTTAATACTATCAACTTTGCTCTAGGCTGGAGGTGAGAGAAAAATGAAATTCTGTCCAAAATGCGGGAATATAATGCTTCCAGATAAGAAAAGGGGAGTCTTTGTATGCAGAAAATGCGGCTATGAGGAGCCTCTTGACCCAGAAGCTGCAAGCAAGTATAAAATAACCCAAAAAATTAAACACGAGAGAGAGGACATCCCGGTTATTGAACAAGATGTAGCTACACTTCCAAAAGTAAAGATCATCTGTCCAAAGTGCGGTAACGATGAGGCCTACTGGTGGGAATTGCAAACAAGGGCCGGAGATGAACCATCAACCATCTTTTACAGATGCACAAAGTGCGGGTACACATGGAGAGGTTATGAATAATGGTGGAATTTATGGGTGAAGTTGAGCTAGAAGTGCTTAAACGCCTTGTAGAAAAAGCTTTAAAGGAATTAGACGAAGCTTATAAGAGGTTACCTGATGTGAATAATGGAAAAACTTATTTATTGAGAGGTAAAGAAAGAGTTAGGTTGATAGCTAAAATTCTCAATAATATGGAGGGGTGAAGATGCCATTTGAGATAGTTTTTGATGGGGCAAAAGAATTTGCAGACTTGATAGACACAGCAAGCAATTTAATTGATGAAGCTGCGTTCAAAATCGCCGAAGAAGGTATATCAATGAGGGCAATGGACCCTAGCAGAGTGGTTTTACTTGACCTCAATCTTCCCGCTAGTATTTTTAGTAAATATGATCTTGATGGGGAAGAAACGGTAGGAGTTAACATGGATCACTTCAAAAAGGTTCTTAAAAGAGGAAAGGGTAAGGATATCCTTGTTTTGAGGAAAGGTGAGGAGAACTTTCTTGAGATCACTCTAGAAGGCACTGCAAAAAGAACTTTCAGACTCCCATTGATTGAAGTCGAAGAGCTTGAACTCGATCTTCCAGAGCTTCCATTCACAGTGAAAGCAGTCATACTTGGAGAAGTTCTGAAAGAAGCTGTAAAAGATGCTTCTCTTGTGAGTGATAGCATAAAATTCATTGCGAAGGAAAATGAGTTCGTTATGAGGGCTGAAGGGGAAACCCAAGAAGTTGAGATTAAACTCACTCTTGAAGATGAGGGGTTACTTGATTTGAATGTTGAAGAAGAAACCAGAAGTGCATATGGTGTCAGTTACCTTGCTGATATGGCTAAGGGAATTGGAAAAGCGGATGAAGTTGTACTCAGGTTTGGAAATGAAATGCCCCTTCAAATGGATTACCCAATAAGGGATGAAGGAAGACTCACATTCTTGTTGGCTCCTCGTGTTGAGGAGTGATCTTTTAACATCTTTTTAGGTGGTCAGCTTGGATCTAGCAAAACTTAGAGAACTTCTAGAAATGGAACTATCTTCAAATGAGTTAACGAGCCTAGATGAAGAATTTTACGAGGAATTTGATAGCCTAATGAAGGCTTTAAAGATTAAGGCAGAGTCATCTAAAGAAAGAGGGGAGGAAATTGAGCAGCAGTTATATCTTTCAGAATTAGGTATTGCAGAAAAATTGGCTAGAGAAATCGTTAGGGCTAGACTTCATAAGATAGTTGATATGGCCGTAGAAGGTCGTCCATTCAATCTTGTTGGTGATGAAAAGAAAATCTTTTCCATTATAGCAACGTTTATTCACAGAGAGGAAATCCCTGTACTTGAGGAAGAGATTCAAGTGAAAGAAATGGAGGAAGCCGTTTTTAAGGCCGATAAAAGGATCTTCACCGCTTATCTCCTGCTTCAAGATGTTCCAAAAATTTTGGATGAGCACCTGAGAGAATACGGTCCATTTAAGGCTGGTGATCTTGCAACTCTTCCCAGGACATTAGGGCATATTCTGACCCAGAGAGAAGCAGCTAGACGAGTATCAATATCTTATTAGGTGTTTTGCATGTTTAGTGTTTGCATGAGGGATTGTTATGATGCCTGCTCGATGATGAGTGAACTTAAAGAGGGAGTGTTGAGGGTTAAAGCTGACCTCCTCCCCACCATGAAGAGTAAGGCTTTCACGAGGTTAAATATTCTCTTAGAGACCGTAGGCCCGAACATAGCGGCCTCTTGGAGTATATGAGAAGATAGAAGGTAACCCTGATGGCATATACTCCGCTTGAAAAAGGAAATCTCGCAAAGAATAGATGCCTAAGTGAGATGGGGATTAAATACGGCAAAACTGCTGCACAAATTGCTTTGAACTGGCTCATATGGAAAGAAAATGTTGTTGCTATCCCTAAGGCCACCAATAAAGATCACATAAAAGAAAACTTTGGTGCAATGGGATGGAGGCTAAGTGAAGAAGAGTATGAAGCTGCTTTGAGGTGCATTTAGCGTTAACTTTATTACTATTATGTACTTTAGGTTAACTCATGAACATCTTCATACCACTCTTAGCAGGGGTTTTAACAGGTTATTTGCTTAAGAATAAGGTTAAAATTAGCATGGACAAACCTATGGCTGTGGCCCTATTACTATTGATCTTTTTTATGGGAATAGAAGCAGGCAGGGTTGAAATAAATGCTTTTAAGCTTCTTTTATATTCCATAGTGTTTGCTTCTTTTACAATACTAGGGAGCTTATTTGTGGCTTTGTTGGGGGTGAGGAGATGAGTCTTCTTTATCTTGTCTTGGTTTCCTTGATCTTGGGAATGCTGGTTGGAAAGACTACAACCTTTGACTTTGGGAGCTTCTATGAGCTTATGCTTTACCTTTTGATATTCATAATTGGCGTTGATATAGGGAAGAGTAAAGGACTTAGAGAGGAGCTTAGAAAGCTTGGTAAAATGGCCCTTTTGCTACCAGTAGCAACGATCATAGGTTCACTTATTGGAGGCTTTCTTGCCTCAATGCTTTTAGGCGTGTCCTTAAAATGGGGATTGGGGATTGCTGCTGGGTTTGGATGGTATTCTCTTACAGGCCCACTTTTGGCAGCTTATTCACCTATTTATGGTGTTGTTGGATTTCTTGCAAACTTAACTAGGGAGATTCTTACCATAATCTTTTATCCAGTTGCCATAAAGAGAATTCCAAAGGAAGTCGGGATTGTAATGGGAGGGGCCACGACGATGGATACCACCCTCCCGATAATTGCAAAGTTTGGAGGCACAGAGATAACGCTTTTGGCATTTGTTCATGGGTTTATTCTGACCGCTATAGCACCATTTTTAATTCCGTTGATACTTCAATTCTTTTGAAATACTTTGGATAGTTAGGTCTTTAAGACCCTTCCAAAAACGTTTTAAAGGGTTCAACATAAGGGGTCTCGAACTGTCATGAGTTCATGCTCGGGGGTCTCCGTAAAGGAACCTACCGGGCGTGCGAGGAGGTGGAAAAATGAAATATCCAAAGCAGATAAGAACATACTGTCCATTTTGTAAGAAGCACACAGTTCACAAGGTCGAAAGGGTAAAGAAGAGGCCAAGAAGTGAACTTAGGGCTGGTCAAAGAAGATTCAGGAGAATTCTTAAGGGTTATAAGGGTTTCCCAAGACCAAACCCAGCTGGAAGAGAGAAGCCGGTAAAGAAGCTTGATTTGAGATACAGGTGTACAGAGTGTGGAAAGGCCCACACAAGAGGCCAAGGATTCAGAGTAAAGAAATTTGAGCTTGTGTGAGGTGAGTTAAGATGACAATGCCAAAGAATTTAATCCCCATGCCAAAATCAAAATTCCTTAGAGTCAAGTGCATTGACTGTGGAAATGAACAAATTGTTTTCAGCAACCCTGCTACAAAAGTCCGCTGTTTGGTCTGTGGCTCAACTTTAGTAGAACCCGCTGGTGGCAGAGGGATTATAAAGGCTAAAGTACTCGAGGTCTTAGAGTGATCTCTTTTCTAACTCTTTTCTCCAAAACCTTAAAAACTTATGACTTGTACCAATTAGTAGGATAGAATTTCGGGAGATGGTGAAAATGCCGAGGAGAGCTAGAGAATTTCCGGAAGAGGGGGAGTTTGTTATTGCTACTGTTAAAAGTATTCATAATTATGGAGCATTCTTGTCCCTTGACGAGTACTCAGGGAAGGATGGTTTTATGCATATAAGTGAAGTGGCCCCGACTTTTGTTAGAAACATTAGGGATTACCTAAAAGAAGGGCAAAAAATCGTGGCCAAGGTCATAAGGGTTGACCCAACCAAGGGTCACATAGACTTGAGTCTCAAAAGGGTTAAGCAGCAGGAGAGAAAGGCAAAGCTTCAGGAGTTCAAGAGAGGCCAAAAAGCAGAGAATCTCCTAAGAATAGCAGCTGAAAAAGTGGGTAAGGACTTTGAAACTGCGTGGAAAGAAGTTTGGGTCCCCTTGGAAGAGGAGTATGGAGAAGTTTATGCAGCTTTTGAAGAGGTTGCCCAAAATGGAATAGAAGCCATTAAGGATCTCATTCCAGATGAATGGCTCCCTGTTCTGGAGAAGATTATAAAGAGCTATGTTGAAATCCCCACGGTTACGATAGATGCCGAATTTGAGATCACGGTTCCCACTCCAAATGGTGTTGAAGTTATTAAGGAAGCCTTGGTAAAAGCTAGAGATACAGCAAACGAAGAAGAGGGCGTTGATGTTAAATTCAGTTACCTTGGAGCGCCAAGATACCGCATAGATATCACGGCACCCGATTATTATAAGGCTGAGGCAGTATTAGAGAAAATTGCCTCTGAAATATTGAGTGTTATAAAGCAAGCTGATGGAGAGGCCTCTCTAATAAGGAAGGAAAAGAAAATAAGGAAAATTAAGAGGAGAGGGGCATGAGATTTAAGATTAAGAAATGCCCAAGATGTGGAAAGTACACCTTAAAGGAAATCTGCCCACTATGTGGTGAAAAGACAAAGTTAGCTCATCCTCCAAAGTTTTCCCCCGAGGATCCTTACGGGGAGTACAGGAGGAGACTTAAAAAGGAAATGCTTGGTATAGGGGTGAAAAAATGAAAGAAAGTATGATAATTGTCTATGAAAAACCCGAGGTATATGATCCTATATTCATAGAGGGCCTACCAGGGATAGGATTGGTTGGTAAACTTGCTGCAGAGCATTTGATTCAAGAGCTTAAAGCAAAGAAGTTTGCCGAGCTTTATTCCCCTCGTTTTATGCACCAGGTTATAGTAAAGAAAGATTCAACAGTGGATTTGATGAGAAATGAGTTCTACTACTGGAAAAGCCCAGATAAAGAGCATAGAGATTTGATAATTATCACTGGAGATACTCAAGTTCCTCCAACTGACAGTTACGGCCACTTTGAGGTTGTTGGAAAAATGCTCGATTTCGTGGAACAGTTTGGCACAAGAGAGATAATCACAATGGGTGGTTATCAGGTCCCGGAACTGGATGGAGAACCCAAAGTATTGGCCTCATTTACAGATCTAGAGACAAAGGAAAAATACAAAGAATTACCGGTGGTCTTCAGAGAAGACGAAGGAGGTGCTATTGTCGGAGCAGCAGGCCTTCTTCTAGGCATTGGAAAACTTAGGGGAATGAAAGGGGTCTGCTTCTTAGGAGAGAGTCTTGGTTACATTGTAGATGCCAAGGCTGCTAAGGCCGTTTTAAGCGTGGTTGCCAAGGTTCTCAACCTGGAGATTGACATGAGTGCTCTTGATGAGAGGGCCAAGGAGACTGAGGAAATACTGAGAAAGGTCCAAGAGATGCAGAGGGCTATGTTTGAACAGCAAGTGCCTCAAGCACCACATGAAGAGGAAGATAGGGGATACCTCTGATTTTATTTTTTCCTTTTGAGGTGTTCTTATGTTCATTGATGCAGATCTGCATATTCACTCTCGATACTCCAAAGCAGTCTCAAAATTAATGACCTTTCCTGTTCTGGCGGCGAATGCAAAGCTCAAGGGGCTTGGAATCGTTGGAACAGGAGATATTTTAAACCCGAGATGGGAAGAGGAACTCCTTAAATATGGTCAAAAAGTTGATGAAGGTACTTATGAAATAAAGGGAATAAAGTTTCTCCTTACAGCAGAGGTGGAGGATAATAAAAGGGTACATCATCTTCTTCTCTTTCCTAATATTGAAGCAGTAAAAGAAATGCGAGAAAGACTTGAGCGTTATTCTAACGACATTAATAGTGAGGGTAGGCCCCATCTAACAATAAATGCTGCTGAAATAGCGGATTTGGCAAACGAGGTGGGGGCTCTAATTGGCCCGAGTCATGCATTTACGCCGTGGACAGCCCTCTATAAAGAGTATAATTCCGTAAAAGAGGCCTATGGTAATTATAAGATCCATTTTCTTGAGTTAGGACTTTCTGCTGATTCTTACATGGCCGATAAGATCAAAGCCCATCATAAGCTCACTTATCTCTCCAATTCTGATGCTCATTCACCAATGCCTCACAGACTTGGTAGAGAGTTTAACCGCTTTGAAGTAGAAGATGCAACTTTTGAAGAGATTAAGAAAGCTATCTTGAAACGGGGTGGAAGAAAGATTATTCTTAACGCTGGTTTAGATCCAAGACTTGGAAAATATCACTTGACCGCATGTTCAAGGTGTTATACCAAATACCGACTTGAAGATGCAAAAAGACTGGGATGGAGATGTGAACTCTGTGGGGGAGTTATAAAGAAGGGCGTTCACGATAGGATTCTTGAGCTTGCAGATACGGATGAAAAGCCCAAAGACAGGCCTCCTTACCTCCATCTTGCGCCTTTAGCTGAAATAATCGCAATGATTCTCAACAAAGGAGTTGAAACTAAGTCTGTAAAGAGTATATGGGAACGTCTTTTGAAAGAATTTGGAAGTGAGATCAGGGTTCTTGTCGATGCTCCTATAGATGCTATAGCAGAGCTTATTGGGGGTGAGATAGCGAAAGCAATCTGGGCTTTCAGAAATGAGAAACTTATTGTTATTCCTGGTGGAGGAGGAAAGTATGGAGAGATAAAACTACCTGAGGAAGTTAAAAGAGCAAAACTTGAAGATCTCGAGAACATTGAGGTTAGGGGAGAAGACGTGTATTATAAGCCTAAACAAAGTTCAATCTTAAGCTTTTTAAAGAAAAACTAAATGCATTTTCCTCTCATATCTATTTTGTCTTTGATCTTTTTACAGACTTCTCTAAGTTTTCGAGCGTTCTCTTCTGGGATTCCATCGTAGGTGAACTCCCA
>QMUF01000059.1 GCA_003663525.1 Thermococci archaeon
GGATAGTATATAAGTTTAGTTCAGTTGAAGGACAAAATGTTATTTATCCTACTGATCTTTACAAAATTCCAGAATTTGTCTTTAGGTATTTCATGGAGGCAAAAAACAAAGGCGTTAAAGGTATCGTAGTTCTTGAAGGGCTCGAATTTTTGAGAGTTTACAATGATTTTCAATCAATTGCGAAAATGATGGCTTCTGTTAGAGATTACGTGTTTTCCCATAATGGTGCTCTCATAGTGGTTTTGAGTAAAGAAGCATGGGATGAAAGGGAGTTTAACCCGTTAATTAGACTGCTTACGTAGAGGGTTCTGGCGGACCGGCCGGGATTTGAACCCGGGACCTTCGGCTTAGGAGGCCGATGCCCTATCCTAGCTAGGCTACCGGTCCACTCCCGTTTTCTATCCTCCCCTCCTCTCTTATAAATATTGTGTTAAACCATTCTGTTTAACAAAAATCCAAGAGTATTTAAAGTCTTCTTCAAATTTTTCTCTGGTGGGAAGGAAAATGGTAGATGAACTTGATAGAAAGATAATCTCAATTCTCCAAAAAGATGCTAGGTTGTCTTACAGAGAAATAGCCAAGAAGTTGGGCATTGCTGTTGGTACAGTTTATAACAGACTTAAAAAGCTGGAGGAGGAAGAGGTAATCTTAGGGTTCGCACCAAAGCTCGACTATAATAAGTTGGGATACGATTTGACAACAATCATAGGGGTCAGGGCTCAGGGGAAAAGAATAATCGAAATTGAGAAGGAGATAGCTAATGATCCTCATGTGGCCTCTGTATATGATGTAACTGGTGAATATGACATAATAGTGATTGCAAAATTTAGAGGACGAGAAGATATGAACAAATTTGTAAAAAAGCTTCTCAGAATAGATGGTGTGGAAAAAACCTACACTCATGTTGCCATGGATGTAGTAAAAGAGGATTTCACGTTAGAGGTTTAGGAAGGTATCTATAAAACGTTTAGCAAGACTTTGAACACTCTCTGCTGGAAGTTTCACCCTCTTTCCATTTACTGTTCCGTCAAAAATTAGTGGAGTGGGGTTTAGAGTTTTTATTACTTCGAATTCTTTATTCTTTTTGAGAGTTTCTTTAAGAACTTGCTTGTACTCTTCCAAAGATACTATTTTTATAATTCCCTCAATTTTTATGTTTTCCCCACATTCTTCAATTGGGCAGATGAATCTAAATTTCTCATTTAAGCCTGTTTCTACCATTATGCTTTTTCCCATTACATTATATATCATAAATCTATCTTCTTTGTGAATATTTTCGGGTTCCATAATGTGGTCCTCCAAAATTAATAAATTCAAAGGTGAATCATGGCATCTACAGGAATCTTATATTCCTCTTTTATTCTATCAATCACGCTACCGACGCTTATAAGGAAGAACATCCCAACTGGAGTAGTATTGGCCTGTTTACACATCTCTAGCAAAGCTTTTTGGGTCTCTCCACTTCTCACTACATCATCAACTATGAGTATATTTTCTCCTTTTTTAATGGCCCAATGAGGTAGATAGAGTGTCATAACACTTCCTGAGGAACTTGAGACATAATTTACTTCATAGAACTTTTCTACACCCACTTCTCTCTTTTTCTTGGCATATACAACGTCAACTCCAAGTTCATTTCCAATATGAATTGCCAGAGGAATACCATCTGTAGCTGCTGTAAGTATCTTGTCTATTTTCTTGTCTCTATACTTTGAAGCAATACTCTCTGCTATAAGGTTCATTAGATCGTTGTCACTAAGAATTTTCAAATTGTCAAATAGCCCGTGTTTGTCGAATATTATTCTACGTTTTACTTCCTCTTCTAGATTCACATAGGGTGAGAGAACTTTTATCAGTTCTCTCGTTCTCTGTGTGCTTGGGAGAACTTTTCCTCTCACGTACCGGTTTAACACTGTGATAGGAAGGCCGGTGATTCGTGATAACTCCTCATAAGTATAATTCTTTTTCAAAAGCCTTAGAACTCTAATAACTCGGAGTTTTTCTTTGACCGCCTCTATTTGACTCAAGTTCCCACCTCCGTTGGTATATAGTATTGACAGAAAAATGTATAAATATGTTTCGGTTAGAGGTCAAATTATAAGATTTTTTGGTTTATAATGGGTATTTGAAATGCCTAACTTGTGTCTATATTCTTCGATAACGCTTCCAAAGTATTGAATGATAAAATTGCCCGTAATTGATTCTCCATTAGGATTATTAATACCTTTACAAAAGGAATCTTCTTTAACGTATATCTCTAGGGCCATACCATGTTTAATTAAAACAAATGGATAAAGCCTGCATGCAAGGGGGCGATGAGAGTAAATCTTGCATTTGTAGTCATCTCCGAGAAAGACACAGCCACCATCAAACGGCCGTTTTTTCAATCCATATCCCAAGAACTTGTCACCTCGGTAGAACATTTTCTCATAATCTACGAACTCCCATGCATTATATCCGAGCTCTTCTATTTTGGCAATATCTTCATCTCTTAGAGGAATGTCGAGTTCGATACAACACCTAGCACACTTTGGTAGGCATGTAAATTTAAAAGAAGGATCACTTTCAATCTGAAGGGTGTCTAGATATACCGTAGCTACCCATCTTTTTTTCACCTTTTTATCACCTCAGCTCCCGTAGGAGCTAGCTATTAATGTTTCAGTCATTTCTATTTCTTTTATTCGCCTTAGGATATCGTCATGAAACTCATCAAGGCCCTTAATGTTCTCTACTTCAACTCGAATTATGAGGTCATATTCTCCATAGACCTTGTAGACTTCTTTAACTTGAGGGAGTTTACTTAACTTCTCATATACTATGTCTTCGTTTCCGGGCTTAACAATAATCAAGACGAAAACCTCTATCATATACCAAACCCTCCCATGTTAAACCTCTTAGCCATCTTGGCCAATTTTCTTTTGTCCATACTCCTAAAGAACTTTTTCATTTGATTGTATTGATTAATCAATTCTTTTACATCTTTCGTAGTTGTGCCTGATCCTCGGGCTATTCTTTTTATTCGTGAATAGTTTATTATTTCAGGATTTTCAAGCTCTTCTTCCGTCATGGAGTCCATTATGACTTTAAATTTCTTTAATCTGACTTCACTCATTCTTACCATTTCATCAGGGAGGGAATATCCCATTCCGGGGATCATTTTTAGAATTTGTTGCAGAGGTCCCATTTTTTTCATGGCCTCAAGCTGGGTGTACATGTCTTTGAGATTGAATTTTCCTTTGAGGAATTTTTCCATGTCTTTCTCTTTGAACTCTACTTCCTTACTCAATTCTTCAAATTTCTCTAACAATCCTTGAATATCTCCGAGTCCTAAAAGTCTAGAAACAAATCTTTTTGGATCGAAGGGCTCAAGGTCATCTATCTTCTCTCCTACTCCTATGCATTTTATGGGTGCTCCAGTGGCGACCACTGCAGATAGGGCCCCTCCACCTTTTGCAGAGCCGTCAAGTTTTGTGACTATTATTGACCCAATTGGAGTGGCCTCTTTGAAAGCCAGAGCTTGGTTGTATGCTTGCTGTCCAATTGTACCATCTATTATAAGGATCACTTCGTGGGGATTTATAGTGCTGCTTATCTGTCTCATTTCTTCAATAAGGCCTTTTTCTTCCTTATGTCTTCCTGCAGAGTCAACTATTATTACATCCACTTCTTTCTTTTTGAAGTATTCCACACCCTCTTTTGCGAGTTTTATGGCATTTTTTTCCTCTGGATTTCCGAATACTTCAATCCCATATGGTTCTACAAGCTGTTTAAGTTGCTGGTATGCACCAGGACGCCATGTATCTGAGCATACTACTCCGATTTTGTATCCATGTTTTTGGAAATATCGGCTCAACTTTGCCACGCTCGTAGTCTTTCCGGATCCTTGAATTCCTACAGTTAAAAGAACAGTTGGTTTTGCTTTTATCTGGATAGGTTTGGCCTCTTTCCCCAAAAAGTTCGTAAGTTCCTCATAGACTATTTTTACTATGTGCTCTTTTTTAGAAACACCTGCAGGAGGTTTTTCTTCCAAGGCCCGTTTCTCTATTTTTTTTGTTAAATCAAGAACAAGACGAACATTAACATCACTTGTTATTAATGCTCTCTGAATATCTCTAACAACATCTCTCACAAGGGCCTTATCCACAGTACTGGCACGTGCAAGTTTTTTCAATGCATTATTCAATGATTGTCCCAGTTTATCCAATACCATTTTCTCCACCATACATAAAAGGCGTATGTGGGTTTATATCTCTTTTGAAACAGTGAGATCCATCATAAGTATCTTAAGTGACAATATTCCAAAGGCAAAAAATGTATGCATTTGTTTAAAAAACACCTTTGAAACCTTTTTGGTTCTCCAAGTTTGTACATTGAAGATTAAATCCACTCATTTAGCTTTTTTCTGAAATTTTGGATTTTATTGTTCATTTAGGGCCATAATAGAGCTGATAACGTTTTTAGGCTCAATAACGTTAATATTGATTGAGAAAATAAAGAAAAGAGTTTGGAGGTGAGAGAAATGAGATTATTTCAAGGCTTTATGATTATCTCTATCTTAGGGAATTTGGAAGGAAAAAGAAAAAGCCAGTAATTGAAGGGTTCTCATATATTGAACACTTATATTGAGTTAACTCTGTTCCTTTTGTCTCTTTTCCCAATGTGAGAACGTCAAAAGCACTGATGATTGATGTCATTGCCATTACTACATGAAAACCTCTCCCTTCAGGGCAAGGAAGGCATCTTCATTTTTGATTCTTCGAACAAATGTTTAATAAACACTTTTTTAAACATGCTGTAATAATCTAAAGTTGGGGAGGATAAGAAATGAGAATCCATTACGAATGTTTTATGTGCATTGCCAACCAGTGCCAAAGAATAATCGAGATGACAACTGACGACTTAGAAAAGAGAAAAACAGCAGCGGTTTTCTCGGCAAAGCTTATGGGCAAACTCAAAGAAGATTCAATATCTGGAATAGTTGCTAGTGAAATAATTTCTGAACTGTATAAGTTCTTGGGAATTGAAGATCCTTTTAAGGAATACAAGGAAAGATCAAATGAGATTGCAAAAAAGATTTTGGAGAATATTACAAAAAATCTAAAAATTGATCTCAAGATGGCTCTTAAACTAGCAATAGTTGGGAATATCATTGATTTTGCAATAGGTTATTCTCCAGAAAAAATAGAGCGGGACACCATGCACCTAATTAATGAGGATTTATATGTGGATAACTCAGAAGAGCTTTTTAAAATACTTAAACATGCGAGAGTGCTTTTATACCTCACTGATAATTGTGGAGAGATATATTTTGATAAACTCTTTTTGAAGAAAATTAAAGAAAGTTTTCCTGATTTGGAGATATATATCGCAGGGAAAGAGCAACCGCTTATTAATGATGCTACAGTGAATGAGTTAAGAGCAGCTGGTCTTCAAGAAGTTGGAGAGATAATTTCTACGGGGTTTGGAGTTGTGGGGGTTCCATTGGATAGGATTTCGGGGATGTTCAAAGAGATTTTTGATAGTGCCGATGTAATTATAGCAAAGGGGCAGGCCAACTTTGAGACCCTGAACGAAAGTAATGACAGAAGAATATTTTATCTCTTAAAAGCAAAGTGCATGCCCATTGCAAGAGAGTTGCGGGTTCCGCAGGGGGCCATGCTATGTATATAGACATTTGACGATATTAATCTTGACAAAAATCGATTAGAAAACCTTTTATACTCTAGAGTTGTATATTTTAATGGTGATATCTATGCCAACTATGATTAAGAAAGATTTGAGGAAGTTTATGAAGGAGTTAAAACTTCATTACGACGATGTCTGGCGTGTTCCTTCTAGTGAATATCTTAAGAACCCTGATTTCGTTGTAGTTGACCCTAAGACAGGTAAGAAAATGAAAGTCAGTTTCGTCTCTTTGGACGACGGAGAAGTTGTTAGTGTAGTATATGATGACCTTAGTTGATTTCGTTTTTTGACGTATTTTTTTACGACATTTATTTTATAGCTATAAAACTGTAAATTTTTGTCTATTTTCTTGGGATGCAGTCAAATCCAATTCAAAAGTGTTAAATATTTTTCTATGCAATTCTATTTGATGATGAGTTATGGAAGATGAGACTATTAAAAGTATTTTCGATTTGGTTGAGATCATCACAGATCCAAAGATTAGGGCACTTACTTATGCTCGTATTGGTTTGGAACTTTATCGCATAGAGGATCCTAGGTATTTAGAAGCGTTTAGAAAGTCTTTAGAGGGCGCTGAGGCTATTGAAGATCTAGATGAACTCGTTGATCTTCTTATAAATGTAGGGGTATATATAGGCGGAGCAAATAAGAACTCTGCTGCCCGAGTCTTCGCCCGAGTAGTAGAGCTTCTTGAAGGAGTATCTGCACAAAGCAGAGACAGAAATTTGGAAAAAATGATAAAGTCAATGTTGAGACTGGGGATTCTTAAGCCGGTGCTCTCCTATGCGTTGTTAATTGATGACAGTAGAATAAGAAATGAAACTTTACTTTCGATTCTTAAGGCTTATCTATCTGCAGGAATCCTTAAAGATGCCATTCAAATTTCAAAAGAACTTCTTGATGAACCTTGGAGCTCTAAAGCAAAATCAGAGATTTTGAAGTTTCACATAAAAAGAGAGGAAATTGAAAATGCCCTAGAAATATTTAACACTATAGAAGGAGATAGGGAGAAGCTGATCATGGAAATTGGTGAAGACCTTATGAAATTCCCGGAGTATCTCTCCAAGTTTCTTGATGCATTAAGAGAAGAAGAATTAAAAGCAGTGTCGAGGGAGTTGTTGAGTCTTTTGATCGAGTCTCCAAGGAGAGAATATGCAGATTTAGTGGAAAGAATTGCTGAAAAAGTGCCAGATGAGAATGTTCAGGTAAAAGTGGTAGCATTTTTCAATCGAATCGGGAGGAGAGAAAAGGCAATTGAGCAGGCTAGCAAGATAAAAGATGATTATTTGGCCTCGTTGGCATTTGGGGAAATTGCTATGGGATATCTGAGGCAGGGAAATCTTGATAAAGCAATAGATGCCGTTATGAATGTAAAGGATCCGAAGTGGAACTCAAGGCTTTTGGGAGAGATTTTAGTCAAGATCCTTAGGTTGGCAATAGAAGAGGCTTTGGAGGAGCAACATTAGGTTTAAATGTTCCTTATTTTGATTATTTCTGGTGGTGTGTTAATGCCAAGGATAGCTATAATTGGAGGTTCAGGTGTATATGATCCAAGACTTCTAGAGAACCTAAGGGAGGAGATGATAAAAACTCCTTATGGAAGTATTAAGGTCAAAATAGGTACATATAAAGGAGAGGAAATAGCTTTTCTAGCAAGACATGGAGAGAAACATAGTGTTCCCCCACATAAAATAAATTATCGTGCGAACATATGGGGTCTGCACGAGCTTGGCGTGAAAAGGATCCTCGCAACCTCTGCAGTTGGCTCGGTGAATGAGGTCATGAAACCTGGGGATTTTGTGATATTGGATCAACTAATAGATTTTACAAAAAATAGGACTTATACGTTTTATGACGGTGAAGATGCTCTACATGAAAGGAAGTTCGTGGCCCATGTGGATTTCACAGATCCATACTGTCCGGAGCTTAGGGAATCTTTAATTAGGGCCGCGAGAGAATTGGGATTCAGTTATCATCCAAGAGGGACTTACGCTGTAATGGAGGGTCCGAGATTTGAGACAAGAGCAGAAATTAGGGCATTAAAAATTTTGGGTGCTGATGTAGTAGGAATGACTCAGTCACCTGAAGCAATTTTGGCTAGGGAGCTTGAGATGTGCTATGCGAGCGTAGCCATTGTGACAAACTATGCTGCTGGGATGAGTAAGACCAAACTCACACACTCGGAGGTTGTTGAGCTAATGCAACAGAAAAGCGAGGAACTCAAGTTACTTCTTATGAAGGCCATAGAGTATATTCCAAAAATTAGGAGGTGTGCTTGTAAAGATGCTTTAAAGGGTGCCACTGGTTGACTTTGATTGTTTTTATTTATACTTTAGTAGAGGTGATATCATGATCTCCAAAATCAATTTGGATAATAAACTCAAAGAAATTGAAAAGCCATGGTCTCCAATTGAGGTGGCGCGGATTAACGAGTATGTAATTAGAATGGCTCTTTTTAAGGGTGAATATCACTGGCACAAGCATACAAATGAAGATGAGCTTTTCTACGTATACCGGAGGAGCATAGTTATTCAGTTAAGGGATTTTCCGGATATAGTTCTACACGAAGGAGAAATGGCCATTGTACCGAGAGGTGTGGAGCACTGTCCTAAGGCTTTAGAACCTTCCTATGTGCTGATGTTCGAACCTGCAGTATTGAAGAGTAAAGGAGATTAAATTACACCGAAAATCTTGGATATTAATATACTCACTCAAGATA
>QMUF01000060.1 GCA_003663525.1 Thermococci archaeon
CCTCTCCCTCTCCTTGGCCCCTCTTAATATGAGTATAAACATCATTGCGCATTGTGTGTCTCTCTCTACACCCCCTAGTATTTATTGAATTAATTTTCTCTCTGGATAATCTATGGAGAATATTCATGAGATGTGTGGATATGGAGAGTGAGTGCTCTCCGCATAATTGACAAGGGGACTTGTCATGAGTAAACTCCCATCAGAAAGTTTTATTTTCCAAAGAAGACTTTTGAGAGGACTTGATTTTTATAGCATGAAAAGTTAGTAAATGGGTACAGGTTTGTAAAATTTTAGAGAATAAAGCGACAAAGTCAACTGACAATAACTGGCTATTCTCATTTCAACCTCCCTTGGGAGCTTTGATAATCTTTTCTAAGGTGTCCCTTGATGAACTCAAGAATATTGATGTCATGGATTCGTATTCAAAGAATTAGTGAGAGTTAATCACATGCCTTCTATTATTGCCCTTACATTCTCTTTAATTCTCATTTTTAAAGTGTCCAGTTTATCCATTCCCTGAATCGTCCTCGTGTTGTTAGCACTTGTAATTATCAGGGACCATCTATGCAGTTCATGTTTTTTAGGCTCATCTTGGAACATGACAAGGAATTTTGAACCTTTATTCTCTACCTCTATTATTTCAATAGATCTATCGCCCAGTTTTGTTGAGTAAATCTCCTCTGTTTTTAATCCACTAAATTCTCTTTCAAGCATCTCAGCAAATTCTCCCATATAAGGTCACCCAATAGTAATTAGAGCGAACTCCTATATATACTTTCACAATATTGTATAACGTTCACCAAAACTGTTATAAGGGCAATAGAAGAGTTAAGCTTGAAAAAATTTAGTTGGTGGAAAGAATGAAAGTTGAAAAAGGAGATTTTGTAGTTTTTAACTACATTGGAAAATTTGAGAATGGAGAAATCTTTGATACTACTTATGAGAATATTGCTAAGGAAGCTGGAATTTATATGGAAGATCGAACTTATGGTCCTCTTGGGGCTAATGTTGGTGTTGGTGAACTCATCCCTGGAATGGACGAAGCTCTGTTAGGAATGGAAGTCGGGGAGAGAAAGAACATAACAATCCCCCCAGAAAAAGGATATGGAATGCCAAGAGACGACTTAATAATTAATGTTCCTACAAGTGAATTTAAAAAAGCCGGTATAGAACCTATAGAAGGGGCTTACATCATGACTGATAGCGGAATTGCACAGATAACTACTATTGGAGAAGAAAACGTTACTCTGGATTTTAACCATCCATTAGCTGGAAAGACTCTTGTTTTTGAAGTTGAGATAGTTGATGTAAAAAAAGAAACCTCAGATAAACCCGAGGCCTGATATTTGAACTCTAGTAGCCACAAGAAATATTAAAAGACCCATTATGGCGAGCATTGCGCTGTACTTGAGCCCTGCAGAGAATTTTCCCTCTCTTATTATTCCAATCCCCAACCCAGAGACTATCGCTTGGACTCCTACAAATGCCAGAAGAATGTTATAAATTGCATCCACAGGCAAGTTTAAGCCAATTTCTGGGGTGTTCATGCTTCCTATAAGTTGAGAGACTATACCAAGGATGCCCGGGCCAAGAAATCCACTCGCGATTATAAAGAACATCGCTTGCATTCCTGTTGAGGCCTTTCTTTCTTTTCTTATCCTTAAAACCTCACGAACATCATTAGCAACAGCTACCAATACATCCGCCATCGGTGCACCTCTTTCATAGGCTTCCAAGATTATCATGGTGGACCTGTATATAACAATTGACCTCCTATTCCTTAATGCAAAAGTCTTTAAAGCCTCATACGTGGATCTACCTCTTTTTATCTCACTGACTGTCCGTTTAAATTCATCCGTTAGAGCTCCAAATCTAGCAGTCGAGGCTTCTTCCAAGGCTTCTGAAAATGAAACTCCCGCCCTAAGAGAACTTGCCAAATAGAAAAAAGCATCTGGAAGGTTATTTTCCATGTCTTCGATTTTTTTAGTCACTTTCCAATAAGGATATACCCACGCTATACCTAAGAACACGGCAAAAAACACAGGAAGAGCATAAAGTTTTACTGGAGAAATCAAGAAAACAACCACTGCAACCAAAACCCCTAATAACATGGATACTAAGAAAAACTCCAAGGCTAAAAATGAAATTCCTGCAGAATACAAGAACAATTCATACCTCCTAGTCCATTTTTTCGGAATTACTTTCCCAAGTGCCCTTGCAATTGGATGAAGAAATCTAATTTCTGCCATTTAATCACCTCGGCTCACTACGTTTTATCATAAAGACCACCATAGCCGAGATGGCTGGGAACCCAAATAACAAAATAACTGCCAATGCGGACGGTGGCATTATTACACTCCTTGACATCATTGAAGCTGCAAGTATTGCAACAACAAAAAGTGTTGGCATGATAATTGTAATAAACATGTAAACAAATGCTATACCATTGACTTTCTGTATGTACTCCACAAGCTTCATTCTGTACTCAAAGGAAAAATCCTCAGCAAGCTTGTATAATATGTCTGCAAGGTTTCCACCAAATCTTATGGCTCTCAATATTTGTTTTACTACCCTACTAACATTTTCAGAGGCCATTTTCTCTTCAAATCTTGTTAAAGCATCTTCAAAAGAAGTTCCTCCATGCATGTCTCTTACTATGAGTTCGAATTCCTCAGATATTGGCCCATAATCGGCATTTGCAACGGAAACCATGCTCTCCGCTACACCAACACCTGCGCTCAAGAGAGATGCCATGTGGCGTAATACATATGGTAGGGCCTTTTCTACCTCTACTACTCTCGCTCTCCATACGAATTTGGGGTAATTTCTCATGTAAAGGAAGCCACCAATGAAGCCAAGAAGCCCCAGCATTACTGAGATATCAATTGGAAGAGCTATCAAGATCCCCAAGATAAAACCAAAAAATGCAGTAAATATTGAGACGCCTATCATCAAAGCAACGTATTGTTCCCTGCTCATCCTAATGTTTGCCCGAAACAAATCATAATTTAAACCCTTAATGGACCTCGTAAATGATTCCACAGGCCCTCTAAAACGTCTTAATATAAATTCCGAAAATCTGTGACTAAAGGATTTCTCTAGTTCTTTCTTTCTCCATTCTATCAATTCTTCGACTTCCTCTTCTCTTTCAGTTTCTTTTTCACGAGTGATATCTTCTTGGAGTTTCTTCAATAGCTCAAGCCTTTCTTCTAGGGAGAGAGTCTTAGGGATCCTACGAATAGGTCTTTCACTTACCTCAATGGTCCTTTGACCTAACCTCTCCACAAACCCCAATATCCTTGCCTTTAGTCCCAAGTGCCCCACCTTTACATAACTCTCCTTACCTTTTCAGTTAATTCAATAGATGCATCCTTCTCTATTTTTGCAAAAATGCTTTCCGGATCAATGTAAAATTCCCTTATGTAATGACCAACTTCTTCTATGTCCCTTATTCCTTTTTCGACCATCCATTGTAATACTACTTCTCTTTTCAGCCGCTCTTCCAATAGTTCTTCTGTGGTGAGTCCCGTATGCTCAGCAAGCTGGTTCATTACTCTGCTTGGCACGCGTGTGGGATAAAGTTCATCTCTTGCCGGATTGTATTTATAGATTGTGTTTAATTGAACGCTTTCTCCTTCTATTCCAGAAATTTCGGCAATCTCTGTAATCCTTCTTATGGTACCTTTCTTTCTATTATTAAACCTTACTTGCATTATGATAACATCTAAAGCAGGAATCATGATCCTAGGAACGTTCATTGGTGGACTCTCAAGCCTTACAATGGTTTCTCTGGCCGAATTGGAGTGAATGGTGCCCATACAACCGTCGTGTCCCGTGTTCATGGCCGTGAACATCGTCCTTGCCTCAGGACCTCTAACCTCACCGACAATGATCCTATCTGGCCTCATACGTAAAGTATTCTTGACCAAATCGTCCATGGTAACTTCTCCTCTCCCCTCAATGTTGGGTGGTCTGGTCTCAAGCCTTACCCAGTGTTCAATTGGTAATTGCAACTCTGCTGTATCCTCTATACTAATTACACGCTCGCTTGGTGGTATAAACATCGCCAAAGCATTTAAGGTTGTAGTCTTACCAGAACCAGTCCCCCCAGAAACAATTACATTCGCTGGCTTAACTCCAAGCCCATCAACAAAGATCCATAGCAAGGATGCAATCTCCAAGTTAAATGTACCATATTTCAAAAGGTCAATTATCGTTAGAGGGTCCTTTTTGAACTTTCTTATGGTTAAAGTGGGGCCTTCTAAACTTATTGGTCTGATTGTTGCATTAACTCTGCTTCCATCCGGTAAACGAGCGTCCAGAAGTGGTGTCTGTTGATCAATCCTTCTCCCAACCTGTCTAGCTATACGCTCTATTATGTTCAATATCTCCCTTTCATCCTCAAAGTAGATATTTGTTTTACACATGTAAAACTTCCTATGCCAAACATATACTGGCTTCCTTGTCCCAATAACCATAACTTCTTCTAAGTTGTCATCCCTAACTAAAGGATCGAGTCTACCATATCCAATCATGTTCTGAACAACCATATTCACCAGAACTTCCATCCTTCCTTCTGAAATGGCTGGAGCAAGTTCTTTCATTATGTTTTTAACGGCCCTACCAAAAATCCTCCTTCTTTCTTCAGGATCCGGAATGCTTTCAGGGTCTATTTGGATTTCGGCTATTGCTCTGTCTCTTACAATCCTAACCAGTTTTTCTTCTTCTTCGCTTAACTGTGGGAGTCTAATTTCATATATTGGTATGGGTTCCCCAGTTACCCTCAAGATTCTCACATTGCCATAAACATCAAGTACTTTCGCTTCCTCACCATAATATGTGGGTACGGGAGCTCTCACAGGAGCCCCACTAGCCTGTCTTAAGATTCCTGCCAAACTCTCCTTCTTCCATGTCTCACGGGTTTGATGAGAGGGCGGAGTCTTCACCTCGGGTGCGATAGGGGTTTCCACCCTAGCCTCTAATCCAGAGGATTTTTCCTCTTCTCCACCCTTTATTATTTCCTCTAGTGGTGGGGCTTCCTCATTCAGGATTTCTTCTATCCATGATAAACCTGAACGCTTTTTCTTCTTTTCCTCCAAATTCACTCACCCACATTAAATTTTCCCATTTAACCTCATACTCAAATACAAAGTCTTTGCCCCCCAAAAACACTACCCACACAGGATAATCAAACTTTAGCTTCGATTTTTCTGAAATTTCCGGAAATTCGGGTCTCTCCTTACTTTTTGTTAAAAGTGTGTCTGTTGGAGAATAAACGACTATCCTCGATGAAAGTTCTGACAGATCATTTGTATTCTCAGATTCTCTGTCTAGATAGGTTGGCATAAACTCTCTCACATACTGGGCATATTGCCCTAAAACAGTGCCCACATACTCACTGTATCTCATGGTATACTCAGGGTTAAATCCATACATTTCCGCACTATCAAAAAGTATTGGCACTCCAACAGCTATGTATTTGGCCTCTTCTTCCGATGGATTACTCACAGTAACCTTCACCCTACCCGTGTACTTAATTACCTTCACATAACCATCTGAAATGAAGAAGGTGTCCACCATGTAATATTTTTGTGGATATAACACCAACTGTGGATAAACAGGACTGTAAAAGATGTTTGGGCCTTCTACACCACTCACAGAACCCACAGACAGGCTTTCATTAATTTTTACATTTACCTGCAAAGTTTCGTATGGAGCAATCCAAAATCCCATGTTATTTACACTAACTATCTCATTTCCTCTCCTAATTAACACGTACTCATAATCTGGGTTAATCAGCACAAATTTTGGGAATGGGCCAACATTAACTAACGTCACATTTAGGTCAGCTACTCCAGAAGCCTCAACACCTCCGCCCTCTTGGGCAGTTACTAAAGTGGAAACTAACAAAATAAAGAAAAAGGCTGGAGCCACCTTTTTTATCATATCAATCACCCTACAATCTTTGTCACGTAAATTGCGTCCCTATATTTTATTAGGTCTTCAACGAACTCGGCTGGAACCTCCACGATGACCAAGACCTTAGCTGTAGGATCTGTAGCCATTAAACCCGTATCTTGCTCTAATTCAAACACTTTCCACTTATACCTATCCAACTGCGCTTTAACTTCATCTGGAGCTGCTATCTTGTTAGCTGCAATTGCTTTTAATATCTCGTTCAATGCCACATTATATGTATAGGAGGCACTTATTGTCTGTGAACTTGATTGAGTTGTTGAATGCCCTTCATCTTTAGTCTGCTCATAAGATATTGATTGATCACCTGGAGCATAGCTTTCTGAATATTGATCGGAGTATGCCGTCTCTGTGGAGCTTGATATATCCTTGGTCTCCGTTTGTGATTCAGAAATTGAGATCACGCCTGAATCTTTCAAGAGTAAAACAGTGCTTATGTACCCTTCATCAGCTATCTTTTTGATATCAGTTGAATTCACTTGGGCAAAGAACTTCACTTTATCGCCGGGAGATAAGAATGCCCCATTAATATTTTCCCTTGGTAAAACAAGAGCGATCTGAACCATTTCGGCCTTTTCTATTGTGTATCCCATCAACTCAGCAAAGTCCGTAATTTTACTTAAAAGATATTTAGCTTCCGCCTTTGTATATATGCTCTTTTCAGTACCTTTCTTTAAAATAACTTTTTGAGTGGGAATATCATCTATGATGTAATAATAATACTTCCTCCACAAATCAAGCAAGTAGGGATTAGGATCAATTAATAACACTTCATCCTTAGTTTTTGCTGAGTTAACTTTTTCTTTCAACTGGTTTAGTGTTTGTATTGCTTCGCTTTTTATATCTGCTGGAAGTGGTTGTGAAAGTAGAAGCTCAAAATGTTGTTCTATTTCCGATAATCTAAGTGTTTTTGCATCTTGTAATTCTTTTTGAAGCCTTTCCTGCTCAAGCTGTGCTTTTCTTTGCTCTGCTAAACCCTTTACATCAATTTTCTCAAGTTCATCGATACTTTGTGCACTGTTTATTTGATTTATCAACTGAGTCCTTAAAGTATCATTTTGAAGCTCCCCAGTAAAGTACTTGTTAACCTCTGCAACCTTTGCAAGTTTAGCTTCCTCAAGTTGCTTTGTCTCTCGGTTCTGATAAGTTATATACACCCCAACCACAACTGCAATAATAATTATCGCTAGAATAGAAGCACCTATAATAATCCTCCTACGCCTTTCTCTTTCTCTAAGTCTACCCAATTTAGAAGGCTTTCTAGCTGGTGCAGATGGTCTTGCACTAGGAGCTTTAGCCCCCCCTTTTTCTTCAACAGAAACTTTCCCCAGCTCCCTTAGCCGTCGAATTTTTTCTTCAATATCCTCCGCCACGGTGAACACCACCATAATCATTAATAACCTTTTCTTATGAACTAATAGTCCTAGCAAATATTTTAGTCTTCATTACTTATTTACCTTTTGGTGATGGAAGATGGAAAAGCTAATCATAGAAGCGATAAAAATTAAAGGTAAGTGTCCAGTATTCAAAGTTGGATATAAAATGACTATAAAAGGCCCCAAAATAGATTTAGAAGAAACTGATGCCATCTGCACCCATGCATTTGCATCCTTCCTTCCATATATAGTGGCATTGCGAAAAGGTGTTAAACCCTCAGAGATAGGATTGGGTAAAGGAGAAAAAGCTTATGTTCAATGCCTAGATCCCGGCCCACCATACACTGAAGGTGGAACCGTGATCTTTGAGATAACGGTGATAGAGGATGAAACAGAGAAAAGCCTGGGGAATAGTGAAAAAAGCGATTAAAGAAGGAGACATTATTATAGAGGTGGTAGATGCCAGAGATCCAATTGGCACAAGAAACCCAAAAGTGGAAAAGTTTGTCAAAGAAGAAGGAAAAAAATTGCTCATAGTAATGAACAAAGCTGACTTAGTCCCAAAAGAGTGGGCTGAGGAGTATAAGAAGAGACACAAAGATGCCCCAATAGTCTTTATAAGTGCGAGAGAAAGAAAAGGCACTGGAATCTTGAGGAAAGAAATCAAAAAGCTTGCAAAAGAATTATTTGAAGAAGGAAAAGAAAAAGTGAAAGTTGTTCTAGTTGGATATCCCAATGTGGGGAAAAGTACAATAATTAACGTGTTGAAGGGAAAACGTGCAGTTGGAATTGCACCAATACCCGGCTATACTAAAGGGAAGCAGCTTATTAAACTCTCAAAAAAGATTTGGTTGGTTGATTCACCCGGGATTGTTCCAGTGGATGATTTTGAAGAGCTTGTTATTAGGGGAGGATTTCCAGCAGATAAAATTGAAGACCCTGTTAAACCTGCGCTAAAACTCATAAAAAGAATTTTGGAGACCAGAAAAGAAGCAATTACTGAAAAATATGGGATAAGCGAGTTCGAAAG
>QMUF01000061.1 GCA_003663525.1 Thermococci archaeon
AGGCTATTTTGGGCCATATACACCCCACAGTTAGCGTAAGAATCGGAAACGCAGTTAAGAAAACTAAATGCTTTTTTAAAATTAACAAATTTTTGATCCTCCCAACTGTAAATCCCTACATAGAAGGTTTTGATGTTAGAGAGGGAATAAAAATGGTGCCCTTCTTAAAGCAATCTTCAATGGGAGAAGCATATTTACCTGATGGTACATACCTTGGAGTTATTGAGCTCAATCCAAAAACTTAAATATATGAAGATAAATCTTCATAAATGTGAAGTAGATATGGGGGACATCTACGAGAAATTAGAGGGCTTGTTAAAAAACCTCGGTTTTAAGAAAAATGAACTCAGGATATACTGGCTCCTCCTTGAAAAGAACAGTGCTATGCGTATTACAGAAATAAAAGAGGAGCTTGGAATAAGTGAAAGAAGCGTCAGAGAGCATGTACTCAACCTTTATAGACGAGGAGTTCTTAAAAGAGATCTCATACAGAAGGGATGGCTTGGCTATGTTTATTCAGCAGTCTCCCCAGCAGAACTTTTGACAAAACTCAGGGAAAACATGGTAAAAAAGATAAATGAGCTGGAAAAAGAACTAAAAAGAGATAATATTAAGTGATTTTAGTATCTCGAGGGTCTTTTCAAGTTTTTCACGGTCTATATCTCCAAATTCTTCTTTTAATGCTGTGTAAGCTTCCTCTTTTGGTAACATTTCTCCGAGCATTAATAACTCATGAAGAAGAATCGTTGTTTGTCTATCCTCAAAAATTTTGGCCAATTTTTCTCCTTTATCTTTGTCTATTTGCATTATAGACCTCGGGGAGATTAGCCCTTTCTTTTTCCAATTCAACCAAGGTTCATATTTAAGTTTATGACCAATGTTTAGGCCCAAAAATCTTGAATCCCTGTATAATCCATCCATAACAAGCTTCTCGGCCACTTCAAGGTCTCTTTCCATGTTTAATTCTCCCAAATACTTCATTATATAAGCCCTTGCAAATCTCTTGAGCTTCTTCCCATCCCCTTTTGAGAGAGCTAATGCTGTGGATAAAACAGCTTTCCCAATAATTTCAAGACTATCTTTACTAATTTTCTCAATTGTGTCCTCACTTGAATGGTAAAACTTATCGGGCCATGTTATAGGCATCACGCTTGGAATTCCAAAAAAGTTGAAGACATCATGATCGCTTCCCATCTCGTAGGGATAGCTTTTCACTTTCATCTTTGGTAATGGACTTCCGCCAAAACTTTCTCCTCCGGAGTTTGCCAAGTTAATGAAGTATTCCAGTAGTCCAGATATTATAGAAAATCGTGAAAGAGGTGTTTTTATTACCATTATAGTTGATCCAGATCTATCTTCACTACCACCAACCATGTCTAGATTTATCACTGCATAATACTCTTCGAGATGGACCCAATTCTCTATAAAAGCTTGGGTACCATAATGCTCTGGAATCCAAAGAAATGCAAATCCAAATCTGAAAGAGTCGTTGTAAAACTCTTTGAGAACTCTGGCTAGCTCTATTAACATGGCCGCACCACTTGCGTTATCATTTGCTCCGGGTTTGGGATGACACATATGCGCCGTAAAGAGAATGTAGGGAGGACTTCCTATTTTAGCATATACAAGGGGCAAGGTTTGTTTCTCTGAGATGACACTCTCAACTTTTAGTTTTATCTCTACTTTCTCCCCTTTCTTAAGCTTCTGAATAATCTTATTTGCGAGATCTTCACTAAGAGCAACTGCTGGGATCTTCGCCCATTCTAAGTCCCTTTTTGTTAAGAATAACCCTATATAAGGAAAAGCTCTACCAGAACCTCTTCTATACGCTATAAATCCCAAAGCTCCATTTTCATTGGCTTTTTTATAATTTTCATGCCATTTTTCTCCAATAAGGACTACTTTTCCTTTTACTTCTTTCCAATCTTCTTCTTTATCGATTGCTGTAACTTCGCCTTCAACGTCACCTGGTGGTGAATGAGCCATTACAACCAGAGGAGTTTTTGATGTGGTTATTCGTTCATTATCAATCTCTATCTCTCCATAAACGAGATCCCATGGGATTGGTGAGGCTAAGGTTAAATGCCATTTTTTTCCATCGTAAACTTCTTCTAAGAGTTCGGCTTTAAGGCCATTTATTCTGAGTTCTTCCAAAATATATCTTGCAGCCTCAACGAGCTCTTTAGAGCCCTGGATTCTGTGAAATTTGCTGATTTCTCCAATGTGATTCATGACATTTTCCACATCAAAAACATCGCTTTCTTTCAAAAACTCCCTCATTTACAACACCAGATAAAATGAGTTAGAAATACCAATAAAGTTTACCCTTCTCTTCCGAAAGCTTCATCCCTTAAAGTAGAGGGCTTAATCTTCTTCACCGAGCATCTTGGGTAAGGAAAGCATTTTTGGAGCTTCTATGGACTTTATGAGTTTTATTATCTCAGGAGGTTCCATTATTTTTGGCGTTTTTGCAAATGTCTGGTACTCTTCTTCAATTTCTTCTTTTTCTTTGGTTTCGGTGACTTCTTTTGTACTCTCAGGGATGATCTCAGATTCTAATTTACTGAGTCCAAGTTCTATTTCTTTTAATTTTCTGGCCTTTCCGTCTTCTATGCCCTTTTCATACGCTGTCCTTACTTCATTATATATACCAAAGAGCTTTGCCTTTTCGTAGATCTCTCCTTTTTTCTTGGAGACCCAGGAGACCCATTCTGTATGCCCCTTATATCCAACAAAGTATCCAAACCTGTAAGCCTCTTTTATAAGTTCTTGCCTTTTGGTTGCCTTTTCACTCATCTTAGTCACCAAGGTGCTTCATTATACACCTCTATGCCATTTTCCGTGATTTTTATTTTCTTCAAATTACTGTCATGTGAGGTTCCTCTCATTTTTAGTATTTGAAGTGCTCTTATCATGTTGTACTGTCTCATAAAATGATGCATCATTATCACTCCACTGGCCACGTAGTAGTCATCTGTGTATTTTTCAGATTCCATCATCTCTGTTATTATGATTGCCGTTATTTCCATGGTAGAAAGCAGTTTTATTAGCCTTACAACCTCTTTTCGTTTATTTTCAGGGTCTTGTACCATGAATTCTAATGGAGTGAAAGAATCTATAACAACTCTTTTTGCATTTTCATGCAATATGATGCTTTTTATTTCCTCTAAAATCTCTGCCCACGTTGGTTTTTTGCTTCCTCGGGTTAAAACAGCTCCTAGGTCATATATCACAATCCTTTTGCTTCGAATGTGGGACAGAAGATTGAACCTATAATAGAGCATATCTTGGATTATAGTCTTGGGGTCATCAACCAGGGAAATATAAACTCCCTTTTCCCCGTTCTTAGCTCCTTCAACTAGAAACTGAATTCCCAAGGTGGTTTTACCACTACCTGGGGGCCCGGTAACAACATACACTCTACCGGGGATAAGCCCTCCACCGATGAGAGCATCGAGCCCCTTTACTCCAGTAGAGACACGGGTATGTATTGGAAGTGATTTATTTTCCATCATGTTCTCCTCCATTTGTAGTTTGGCACGGAAATATTTATTCTTTTCTTCCTCCTTAAGGATATGCGGATCATCCCCATGTAATGTTTCGATTGAAGATAAACCGAACTATAAAAGAGAATCCAATCCCGATGAGGTTTGCAATTAAATAGTGAAGCCCCATGTAAAGAAGGATTAAATAAATAGCCCATTGTACTAAAGCTCCAGTGAGAGCAGCAAGATGAAAGTTTAGGAGTCTTAAATGAAAAGGTTTTCTTTTTAAGTCTTTAAACGTCCAGATATCGTTCCATGTAAAATTGTTGAGTATTGAAAGCTCGGTAGCTGGAAGAATGGCCAGTCTTTTGTCCCAACCTAGAAACTCGACGAAACCTAGGAGTGCTCCCTCATTTACAAAAATCCCGCTTAAACCCACAAAAGAGAATTTAATCAATCGATCTATTTCCCCTTCCCACCTCATCAGACGATATATGTGCTTTAGATAGTTAATGATCTGTTTTTGACTTAGCTTGCTTTCTCCAGCTCGCCGCAGACCAAATGTGAATGGAACTTCAACAACTCTCTCATATTGCCCTTTTATAAGTATTTCCAGAAGTATTTTGAATCCCACTGGATTCAAATCCGTTTTCGCAATGACACCCTTTTTGAGAGCAAAGAATCCACTCACTGGATCTTTTATATCCCTTATTTTAGGCAACGCCACCCTTCCAACCATAATAGCACCTTTGGAAATGATCTTCCTCCACCAGTACCAGTTTTCAACCTTTCCTCCCTTAACGTACCTGCTAGCTATTGATATATCTGCTCCATGCTCAATAGCTTCTATTAGTTTGGGGATAACCTCCGGAGGGTGCTGAAGATCAGCGTCCATTACCACAATGATGTCTCCATTAACTTCTTCAAACCCCCTTATAACTGCTGAAGAAAGGCCTTTTTCTTTTGTTCTTCGTATAACCCTCACAGGATATATTTTTCCGAGGATTTCTGCTTTTTCCCAAGTTTTATCGGGAGAATCATCATCCACTATTATTATTTCAAAATCTCTATCTTCTAATGCTCTTGAAACTCGTTCAAAAAGTTCCTCTAAATTTTCACGTTCATTGTACGTTGGTATTATTATGGATATCATGAAGACCCCCCAACACTATGCAACCCAGACCTTATATTTATTTTTATCAGGTTAGAAAGATTTATAACTTGATTCTTAAAAGTTAGCCCTAGGGGGCCGTGGGGTAGCTTGGTCCATCCTTCCGGCTTCGGGAGCCGGAAACCCGGGTTCAAATCCCGGCGGCCCCACCAAAAAGGACTTCTAGGTGAGTATAATGCCATATCTACTGATCGAGCACCTTGAAGAAATAAGTGAATGGCTTTGGCTTGAATATTCTCACGCGGCACAGTGGTGGAAAGATAAACTCATCTTTACAAATGTTAGAGAGGATGAGAGAGAAAAGCTCGCAAAACTGGGGAGTGTCTTAAGTGAGACTGTTACAAAGTTTCCATTTGAATGCTCAAAACTTATTGTTCTTGATCTTCAAGCCGAAGAAGAACTTAAACCAGAGGATATTGAAGATGACACTATAATAGTCGTTGGGGGCATTTTAGGGGATGCAATCCCCAAAGGGAGAACTAAGGAGTTTATAACCTCAAAGATGAAAGGAGTAAAAGTTAGACACATAGGAAAGCCACAATATTCGATTGATGGGGCTTCAATAGTGACAAAGCTTATTGCGGATGGAAAAAGGATTGAAGAAATTGAATATGTGGAAAACCCAACGATAAGGCTTGACAACTTAAGTGAAATTACCCTCCACTATGCTGTTCCAAAGCTCAACGGGAAACCTCTGATCACTCCAGGTTTAATAGAACTTCAGAAAAAAGAGCTTGGATTTGGAGAGGAAGAAATCAATGATAAAGAAGTTTTAGAGTTTTTTGAAGGAAAAAGAGAACTCTAAAGTTTTTTCTCCAATTTTTTCACAAAGTCTATGTCAGTTTTTCTTGGCCAAACTTTATCTGCTACTCGTATCCTTATGAGTACCAACCCTCCCTTCAATCTAATCATCCCTCTCAGGAACGTTTTGACTGTCTTTTTCATATAACCCACCCATCATTGCTGGCTAGAATTCTAAATTTTATTAAAGTTTTGCTAAAGAAACTCCACTCAAACAACAATTCCTTCTCTCAGAGCCTCTTTAACAATTCCAAGGCTTTTCTTCTTCCTTTCAAATTCCTCTGGGGTATAACAGAGAACCTCAAAATCTCCAGCAACGCCAGCATTCCACAAAGTCCTCAATACCTCAGTCGACCTTTTGGTGAAATGCTCCCCTTTGAAAGCCTTGGAAATGACAATAATGTCATAGTCACTATCCTTGAGATAGTCCCCTCTAATCCGAGAGCCGAAGAATATAATCTTTGCATCGGGATAGTGTTGCTTTATAACTTCCGCAATCCTCAAAGTCCAAGTTTTTGTCTGCAAAACTCAATCACCTTCTTGGCTTTTTCGAGATGCTCAATTGCCATTCTCTCGTTATAGATCTTTGCTGGAACTTCATTTGCAGCATCAGGATATCTTGTAACGACGTACTCCGGGTTTAAATCAAGAACTGCGTCAATTATTCCCTCATCTTCAATACCAAGTTCATTTGAAAGTCTTAACAAACTGTGAGTTTTTGGAGGAAATTCTCTCTTACTTTCTATGTACCAAGCTTTTAGGGCCTTTTCAGTAGCTTGTTGGGAAAAAAACACACTGGCATAGTATCGCTTAACCTCAATTAACACCTCAGCAGTTTTTAGATCCTCCAGAGCCTGCTCCCATAGGAGTTTCGCTTCGTTTCTCATATCCATCATGACTATCTCTGCATGGATGGATTTAACTCTTTCTCCACTCTTTGTTGATCATGTGCATTTCTTTTCTGATTCTTTCTCTGTCTGCTTTATCAACAACTAAGAATATTTCTTGAACACTTCCATCACTCTTTGCCAGAAGCTTTAGGCCGGTGAGCGTTTCTCTAACCACCTTAATCTCAAAACCTCTTGAGTCACTCGAATAAATCCTCCCTGGAATAACTTTTTTTAACTCCCTTTAACCCCGAGATCTCCTCAAGGGCCTTTTCGATACCCTTGAGTAAATGGTGCTCTCGTTTAACACCTCTTTTGAAGTGCTTTGGCATGCTCTCACCAGGAGCTATGCTTTCTTTCTGACCTTAACAGCAATTCCTCTTCTCGCTTTTATCATCTCTTCTCCACTTAGAACAGCTTTACCAACACCAACCACTTTTTCGTCTCTCACAACACCAACAATATCGTCTGGCCTTATTTTGGCATCAGCCTCGTTCACACCGATAGCAAAAACGTCTCCTCTAAGATCAAAGTCTATCTTCACATAGTAACTTTTTGTCGCTTCATAAATGCGTTGCATTCCAAAGGGAGTCACGCTTATGACTCCATCTTGATACGTGCCTGTTTGTTGCTTATCTACCAGAATACGAAGCATTTTAGAGCCCGTTATCTTCGCACTCTCTGGAAGAACAGCATCCCCTGCCCCTACACCAAAATAGAAATCAAAGACTTTTCTTATGTTTTCATAGAAACGGTAAATTCTATCTTCCTTTCCAGCCCTTAATTCCAAATCAAACTCTCTTATCGTCTCCTTTAGAGAGTCCAAGCTCTTTCTACTTATTGTTCCATTTTTAACTTTGGTAAAAACTATTTCTCTTTCACTTATTTCGCTCGCTCTCTCTGCTACTTCTACATAGGTCTCATCCAGATGTGCTATAATGGGAATGTGGTTTGGATATTTTTCGAGGGTTTT
Source organism: Thermococci archaeon (assembly GCA_003663525.1). Taxonomy (GTDB): domain Archaea; phylum Methanobacteriota_B; class Thermococci; order Thermococcales; family Thermococcaceae; genus Thermococcus_A. The sequence goes on from QMUF01000061.1 coordinate 7,318, forward strand.
AGCTAATAACTCTGCCGCGCTGCTTATCTCCTCCTCACTCCAATGTCCAGTGACAACAATATCATATTTAGCCAGCCATTCCCATTCTCTCGGAACAACACCAAAAGGTGACGTTAAGATAAGCTCATGTACCTTGTAAATTCCATTTCCCAAGCTCTCTTTAAGGGCTTTCCTATAGAGAGTGTGACTTCTTGAGTGTGAATAAGGTTTCTTTGCAGAGCATGGGAAGAGAAAAAGAGCCTCCACATTTTCGGGGGGTGTGAACCTCTCAACCACTCTCTGCCTCCATCTAATAACTTCAGGCCTGTTTTGAGATGCATCACTTATGAAATAAACGATATCCTTCTGAATCGGTGTATATTTTTCCAGATAATCTGAATGCTCCTTATCAGCTATTCTCAATATCCCTGCGTGAACTTGACTATAGAAAAAGTTTTCAACTAAGTAACGGAGTTTACTCTCTTCCAATGCTTTTCTAACAAACCCTATAACATTCTTTGCAAACTCCAAGGAATTTTCTTCCTCTTTCCATAATATTGGTGAAAATTGAGTAAAACCTTTTTTATGAAAGTCATAAAGTTTCAGAGAACGAGTATCAAATGCATCAATCCCAAGATAGACGGCCAATGGGTAGAAGAATGGTTCTAAATCGATGATTAGCATTAAGTTCGGATCTTTTTCACGAATTAAACGGATTACTTCAACAAACTTCCTGTATTCCTTCACAAATATTTTAGAATTTCCAATATAAACAGCACCAAAAGATTCACGAGAGAGAACTTCTTCGAGAAATTCATTTATGTATTTTAAATCCCTAACTACAGGAAGGTAGAGAGCATTAAATCTTGAATAATCCACTTCATAAAGCCTTTTTAAGGCTTTCTCTATTATATCTCTTGGAGTGTAAAAACTGAGAGGAATTGAAGGTGCTAGATTAAAATCGTACTCTCCAAAGTCTTTGGGGTAGAAGTATGAATTGAAGGGAGAAAGGGTAAAATCAACGTTCACAAGTGCAGGAGTTTTGAAGACTTTATCATTAACTCTA